>CAZVKF010000008.1:0-16481 GCA_964627585.1 uncultured Candidatus Saccharibacteria bacterium
CGAGATAAGCGTTCGTGACTGGAGTTCAGACGTGTGCTCTTCCGATCTCCTGCGTAACCATATCGGAATAAGCCGGCCCATCCGGATATTTGAGATACGTCGAGTAATAAAGCTCGAGCGCCTTTTGATCGTTATTAAGGTCGAGTACTCTCCTGCTGTCATTGCCCTGTTTTCTGAACTGGGTGTAGCCGTAAAATATAGCGGAAGCAAGCAGGGCGATTATGACCGCGACGACTAAAATTTCCACTAATGTAAAACCTTTTTTGCTCATTTGTTTTTCTATTTTTTTTTACGACCTTTTATCCGTCCCCGATGGATTGTGTTAAATTATAAATCGGGAGAAGCACTGACGCAAAAAGCAGACCGACGATCACACCGATGCCTACAATCATAATCGGCTGTATCAATTCTACCAAATTCGCCACCAAATTATCGACTTCGCGCACATAAAACTGCGAAATCCTTCTAAGCATTTCTTCAAGACGTCCCGTTGCCTCGCCGACGGATATCATCTGACTCACTAACGGGGGGAAATAAAACTCATTTTTCTCCAGCGCCTGCGAAATAAGCTCTCCGCGGCGAACCGCCTCGGCGGCTTCATGAAGCATATCGCGATAAACCTGGTTGTCGATGGTATGCGCCGAAATCTCAATCGCCTGCGCAACCGGGATGCCGCCTTTGACCAAAACCCCGGTGGCGTCGGCAAAACGCGCAACATAAAGTTTGCGAAAAAGATTGCCGATAATCGGTATTTTTGTACGGAGTTCATCGTACACTACCCTTCCCTCGTCTGACCTGAAATAATCGGCGATAAACGCCGCAGCTAAACCCAAAAAAATCAAAACCGCCCACCACCATGCGGCCAAAAAATCTCCCATAGAAAAAAGCCAGCGGGTATAAAACGGCAACTGCACATTGGCTTCCTCAAATACCGGACGCAGGCTGGGGAATACAACCGTTATCATAATTGCCGCGACGCCGAAAGAAAGAAGAACAAGCATGGCCGGATAAATCAACGCGTTGCGGATTCTGGTGATGATGCCGACTTGGTTCTCCAGATAATCCGCGAGGTAACCCATGGTTTCTTCCAATCTGCCGCTGACTTCGGCGGACCTGACCATGTTCACGTAAAATATCGAAAAGATGTTGGGATGCCGCTCTAACGCCTGCGAAAGCGACAAACCGGCGTCAACATCGGAAGCGAGTTCGAAAATAACGTCTTTGAGAATGGCGTTTTTCGTTTGGCGCTGCAAACTCCGCAAAGAGTCGCTGAGCGCTATCTGCGCCGAAAGAAGCGTGGCGAACTGCCGCGTGAAAATCATCAAGTCGTACTGCCTTACGCGCTCAAAAATACTTGCAAGCGATCCGAACAGCGACCGTCGCTCCGCGCTGGCCAAACTTAAAACGTATAATTCGTTGCCCTGAAGAACGTTCAGCGCCGCCTCGCGGCTTACGCTCTCTACAAAGCCGACTTGCATTTCTCCGCTTTTAGTTCTGGCTTGATATTTGAATTTCATTATGCTTTCAGCGTAGCGATACTAATATACGAATTATGCGAATGATACTAATGTTTATTCGTATAATTAGTACATTCGTATATTCGCATCGCTACTTTATTTTTCCAATAATACTCTTAATTCGCTCGGATTCAACGAATACAACTCCGCATTCTCCAGCGAAATCTTCTTCCGCCTGACGAGATCGGCCAACGATCTGTTCAAAGTTACCATACCCTCCTGCAAACTGGTTTCGATCACCAAATCTATCTGGTACACCTTTTTTTCTCGGATCAAATTGCGGATGGCGGGAGTCATCAACATGATCTCGCAGGCGGGAATACGGCCGCCGTCGATTCCCGGTATAAGTCGTTCAGAAACGATTCCCGCCAAAGTAGCCGCAAGCTGGGAAGTGATCTGGCCCTGCTGCTCGGCCGGAAAACTGTCGATTATCCTGTCTATGGTTTGCGCCGCCGAGTTGGTGTGCAAAGTTGAAAATACGAGGTGGCCGGTTTCGGCTGCGGTAAGCGCGGTCGAAATGGAAACCGGATCGCGCATTTCGCCGATCATAATTACATCGGGATCTTGCCGCAAGACGGAACGCAACGCCCGGTGATAACTCGGCGTATCGGCGCCTACTTCACGCTGGGAAATAATCGAACGGTCCTGAATGAAAAGATATTCGATCGGTTCTTCGACCGTGATAATATGCTCGGTACGTGAATGGTTAATCTCGTCCACTACGGCGGCGAGTGTAGTCGATTTACCGTGCCCGGCCGGACCCACCGCCAGCATAAAACCCTGCGCCAATCTTGTGAAATCGTGAAGAATCGGGGGCAAATTTAATTCCTCAACCGTCCGGATTTTAGACGGGATCAAACGCAGCGCGGCGGCAAAAAAACCGCGCTGGATATAAACATTTACGCGGAAACGCGCCTTGTCTTCGAACGAATACGCAAAGTCAATCTCTTTCTCGGCAACCAACTGTTCCTGTTGCTGAGGAGTCAAAAGAGAGAAAACGAGTCCTTTCGCGTTTTCCGGCGTGAGAATCGGCTCCTGTTGGACCGGTATAAGATTGCCGTCAATGCGCAGCGTGGGCCTTCTGCCTACCGCCAAATGCAAATCCGACGCGTTCTGGCGCGCGGCAAGAAGCAGAAGGTCTTTTAATTTTTGTTCATAAGTATCCGCCATGTTTCCATTATATCATATCACAACTCGGTTGTTTCGCGTATAACTTCCTCGATGCTTACCAGTCCCTGAAGGGCTTTGATGATGCCGTCCTGCCGCAAACTGATCATGCCCTGACGCCTGGCCTCTTCCAAAATCTTATTCTCGGAAATAGCGGTGTTGATTATCTCCGCAAGCTCCGGAGTCATCCTCAGAACTTCATGTATGCCCATGCGTCCGAAAACTCCTTTATTTTTGCAAACTTTGCAGCCGCGGCTGTGATATACCTTGTAAGGAGGTTCTAAAGCTACCTTTTTGCGCACTTTATCCGGCAATTTCATCATCTCTTTTTTAATGATTTCCTGCGCATCGGCGGGCGCCTCATCGGCTTCTTTACAGTTTTGGCACAGCATTGACAACAGACGCTGCGCAGTCATTAAATTCAGCGAAGCCGACAGCAAAAAACCTTCGACTTTCATATCTACCAACCGCGGAATTACTCCAAGCGCATTATTCGTGTGCAAGGTTGAAAGCACGATGTGGCCGGTCAAAGCCGCATGCACCGCCAAAGCCGCGGTCTCGTTATCTCTTACTTCTCCGACCATGATGACATCGGGGTCTTGACGAAGAATCTGGCGGAGGCCTGAGGCGAAATCGTATCCTATTTCCGGATGCACTTGCGATTGATTCAGACCGTCTATGAAATATTGCACCGGGTCTTCCAAACTTACGATGTTAACCTCTTCCGTATTCAAAACCTGCATCATGGCGTAAAGCGTCGTGGTCTTTCCGGAACCGGTCGGTCCGGTTACGAGAATCATGCCGTACGGCCTATCAAGTCCTTCATGGATGATATCGGCATTATGCTCTGAAACGCCGAGACGCTCCAAGCCCCGCAAACCTACCGTCGGATCGAGTACGCGGATGGCGACTTTCTCGCCGGCCGGCGTCGGGAAAGTGGAAACGCGGAAATCTATGTCGCGTCCGAAAACGATCGTTCTAAAACGACCGTCCTGCGGTATTCTTGTTTCGTCTATTTTCAAATTGGAAAGTACCTTAACGCGGGAAATAATCGGCTGCGAAACCTCCAGCGGCATGGATGCGACTTCGTGCAGATCGCCGTCAACGCGGAAACGAACCCGAACTCTGCTGTGCTGCGGTTCAATATGAATATCCGACGCCTTTAATTGCACCGCTTCTTCTATCGTCCTCTTCACAATCCTGATAATCGGCGCCTCCTCCGAAACGTTCACGCCCTCCTCAAGCCGCACGATGCGCTGCGCTTCGGCTATCGAACCCCCTTTGCCCTGCAGCATCCGCACTGCCGCCTCAACCTCGGTTTTGTACGGGGCGTAACGGCGCAAGATTAGATCAATATCCGAAGGAGTCACGATATAGACGCCGCGATGTACTTGCTGCTGCTGGGCGATGATCTTCAGCGGATCTTGCGCGCGCGGATCATCCGGCGACAGCATGCCCACGACGAGCAAATCTTTCGTTTTGGAAAGGGGGATGACCTTATAGGTGCGTACGGTGGCTTCGGGTATTACGGCCAGCAATTCATCCGGAATCTCTTCCGAAGAAATTTTTTTGTAGGGAATGCGGAGCAGTTCGCTCTTCAGGGCGGCGACTTTCGCTTCCTCCACCAGCCGGCGCTGATAGATGGAGTCCTCCACCGGCTTGTCGAGAAGAGTCGCCTCACGGATTAACTTCGTTCCCACATCCTGCGCCAAAAGACCCCGCTTCACTAACGCGTCAATAAGAACTTTGTTATCCATTTAATTAAAAAGGCAGAAAAGGATTGGTCCGGCCGACCTCACCGACGCCGATATCCGGTATTTGCTTGCGCAAAACTCGGAATGCGGGGGCATTGACTACGGCGGAAGGATCAATCGAAATCTGAGAGATAACCGATATCGCCTCCTGTCCCGGTCCCAGCGCCGCTTCCCAAAATGCCGCCGGCGATATAAGCACTTTGTACGCCAGCAACGCCATGCCGCCGATTAAAGTGAGGGCGATCAGCCAGCCAAACCAGTTAACGCCTTTTTTTTCTTGTGCAATAGCAATTGCCATGTTCTAACGCTGGATTTTTATTTGCGGTTGGTAGTAGGCATCGACCGTAAAAGCCGCCCTGAACAAATTCTGATCAACGCCCACTCCCTCAACGCCGAAACTGACCAAGTCCATGAGCCGCACATTGGTTTCGAGGGCGGCGATAAAATTCTTTAAAGATTCGTAGCTTCCGACTGCGCTGAAATCCGCGCGCACCCTGCCTTTTCGCGCGGCTAAAGCCGCTTTCTGCGGGGCGGGCTCGAGAGCCGGAAGCTGTATCGCTATCTTTTCCAAGACAACGCTATTTAAAATTGCCAGTCCGTTTATCTGCTCAAGAAGCGACGATTGACGGGGATCTTCAACCGGCAATATCGAGTTCAAAGTGTCCTGCAGCCGGACATTTTCCTGGAACTGGGCGAGGAGCGCCTTAACCCTCTCCACCGCCTGACGCTGATCGTTATAAAGCTGCGTTTTTGATTCCAATTCGCCGCGCATAGAATTTAGCTCCTCAAATGCCGGGGCCAGCAGCAACGTATATACAACCAGCCCCGCGGCGATAAACACCATCGAAAGCACAATACTGAGAAAACGTCGGGAAGCCGATCTCATGTTGGTTATTTGATAACGTTAGGCGCGAAGTTAAGCACGGCCGAAAACGTCACATCGCCTTTCTCGTCGACATGCGACTCTTTTAAAACAAACTTCAAAATGCCCGGCGTCTGCCGGAACGATTCCAGCTGCTGCGCCAGATGTTCGTAAGAATCGGCGCTTCCTTCGAGTTCAACCTGGCTCAGCGCCGCATTAATCTTCATCCGGGCATATCTGACTTTTTTATTTGTGGCATTTTCCAAAAGCTTGAGAAATTGGGACTGCTTCAAATGCGAATCCAGTAACTGCTGAACGCCGAGGATTTGAGAATAAAAATCAAGAAAGCGATTTTGCGTGTCCGGATCCACTTCCCGTTCCAGCCTCGTTAGTTTATCGTTGATGTCCGCAATCTGAGAACCGATGTACGGGATGTAGCCGAAAGCCAACCCGCCATAACTTAGCGCGGCAAGTCCAAGAAGCAAAATGCTGAATATCAAAAGCCGCCACGGCCATCCCGCTTGTTTTTGTTCGGGACCGAATTTTGATACAACGTTTGTAGTGTACTGGGCCATATTATTTAAATAAGCTCCTTCATCGCCAATCCTACGGCAACGGCCAACGACGGACCCAAATCGCCGATGAAAGGTTCAAGCTCTTTGGGATAAATAATGCGGTTACTGAGCGGATTTGCCCTGATTACCGGCACATTGAATTGTTTTTCCGCGTATTCAACTAACCCCGGCAAATTCACGCCTCCTCCCGCAATAATAACCCGCTCAATCTTTCTCGCGTAATTCTCAAAATAACGATCCGCGGCTCGTCTCACTTCATTCAGTATAGCATCTAAAAAGGGTACCATTAATGTGGATAACTCGTACTCCCCTCCGGTGCCCAAAAGCCCGCGCTGTTTCTTGAGTTCTTCGGCCCGCCGCGCCTGAATGTTCAAGCCGCTCGCAATGGCCTGCGTTAAATTACCGCCGCCGTAATCACTCTGATATACGGCCTTCAAAAAACCGCCCTCCATTACGGAAACCGAACTGGAACGGCATCCGAAATCAAGAATGGCGGTGGGCGTGGGGTCGCCCGCGACCAGCGACCTTGTCAAACTGACATTTTCGAGTTCCAACGCCATAAGATTCAGTCCGGCCATCTTAAAAATTTCCTGGTAGCGCTTAACTATTTCATTGGGAATGGAAATCAAAAAAATCTGCTGCTTCGTGATGCCTTTTTCGTCCACATACTCGCCTACTTTCATCCATTCCAAGGCCACCTCGGAAATGGGCAGCGGTATGTACTGACGCGCCTGGAACTGCATGGATTGAGTAACTTCTTCGGGGCTCATCTGCGGCATATCAAGAAGCAAAGTAAACACGGCGAACGGCGGTATGGAAGCAATCACATTTTTGGTCCTGGGCCGTATACGCCGTATAAGAATCTTGATCAGCTCCGCCGTTTCGTGGCCGAGCATTTTAAGGGAGCTGGTCTGAATGGCGTCGTTGAACCGCTCGAGATGCCCGTAACTTTCAAGGAAGCCGTAGTTGCTCAAGCGAAGCCCGAGCGGGGTCTTTGAAAGCTCAACGGCTTTTATGGAAGTGGTGCCTATGTCCACTCCGAGAAAAACGCCGCCCTTCAGCGTCTTTACCCATTTCTGCAGAAAAGGTATGGCCATTTTTTAATTATAACGTATCCGGCGCTGCGCGCATAATGTAAAACCCCGCCTGTCCATGGACAGGCGGGGTTTTACATTCTTTTAATGAACCCGGAATTAGAATCCCGGCAGAATCTCCCGCAGCCGCTGCAAGAAAGAAACTCGGACAGTAACGATTGCCGGCGGACTGGCGGAAAGACCCTGATAGCTTGCGTGAATTAATGTTGATCCCGCCTTTACGCCCCTGACAAGTCCGGGCGTGCCGCCTTCGTTGACGCTGGCAATGGACGGATCATCGGAAGACCAGACCGTTTGGGGATCTGCCGTAACTTCAAACGGATCTGCTCCGCCTGGACCGTCGGCATCATAATAGGCATGGAATTGCTGGGTGTCGTTTATGGTAATAGTGGCGGAGCCGGGCTGGATTTGAAGGGTGGGGCCAGGCACGCCTTCGGATTCTCCTTCTCCTTCGCCTTCGCCCTCTCCTTCAATAACCGCGTCCTCATCGTCAAATTCCACCCCGCCTTCGGCTGACTCGGTATCGGCCTCGCCTTCAGCAGCATCGGTTTCGCATGATTCTTGCTCAGCAGCTTCGGCGGCCTCGCAGCTTTCACTCGCTCCTTCGGACCCGGCCTCGCCTTCACCCTCGCCTTCACCCTCGCCTTCACCCGCTAATACGTACGGCGCAAAACTATTTTGCGCGTAATTCAATCCGTCGGGCGACGGCGAAAATACGCCGACCCTGAACATAACGGCTAAAACGAACAGAAAGACGAAAACTAATTCGGGATTTTTGATAAGACGATTCATATTATTTATTTGATATTCACCGGCATTGCCGTACGCCTTCTCCTGTAAAGAATCACTCCGCCGTCCAGAACTGCCGCGAGTCCCAACGCCCAATACAGGAAGCGCAGACGCGTTGCCGACAAGGGTTCGCTTTCTATCACTTTAGTTGTCTGCTCGTCAAAGGCAAGACGAAGCAACTGCCGGGCATAGCTCTCGGGAATAAAGAGCGTATTTGACAGCATGTCAATGGCCGGATGAGCATACTTCGGAATAATCTGACGAACCGGCATAGTGGATAGCATTTTGTCTCCGGCCACGTCAAAAGCATAGGCGTAGCCGTCGGAAGCGGTAACTTCATTGTTGTACGCATAGACAACGCCAATATTGGGATTGTACACAAAGCTGTTATGATGGTTTTCAACGTCAAACGCCGCAACAACTTCGTTCTTCTCGGTGTCTATCACGTCCACTCCATAATGCGCGCCGACGTAAAGGCGCCTGAATCCCGTAGCCAAAACAATTCCCGTAACGCTCCGGTGCTGCAGCAATATGCTTTTGACCACCTTCCCGTCCTCAGGATCAATGACGTAGACGCGCGATCCCTTCGCGTAGTAGATCCGATCATTCTTGGCGTCAAAAATAAAATGGCTGGCGTAAGAAGGCCTCGGCAAAATAAATTCGCGTTTTTTCTCGAAAGTTTCCGCATCAAGCACGCTGACCTTGCCGTCCAAAAAACTCAACAAGTAAATTTCTTTTTTTGATGCGTCGCTGGCCGCTCTATTGATATGGTCAAATCCCTTGAGCCGCCTTACAACTTCATTCCTGTTCTTGTCGAATATCAAAATATCATCGTGATGGAAGTCGGCAATGAAAAGGAATTGGGGCGCGGCATTAAGATCGAGAATCGCGTATTCGCGATCCGGACGCGCTTCGTCCTCAAGCAATTTAATTCTTGAAGTTATTCTGTCGTTCTCAATATCAACGACATATAAGGTGTGCTCCATATCGCTCACGGCATAAAGACGCTTGTTCCGGGTATCAATAGTCATTGAACGAATCCGCTCGCCGACGGGTAAGGTTTTTAACAGGCGGTACGAATCCATATTCAAGACCTGTAAAGCTCCTCCGAGATCGACAAGATAGAGCTTGCGCTCCCTGGAATAAGTCGCGGCGGGACCCGGATGCGCGAGAGCATTATCGGGATCTGGGGCATAATATTTACCGCGCGCCAGCTCCGGCATCGTCTGCGACGAAAGATCGTTTCCTTTGACTACGGTTAAAGTCCCCGATTCTCTGTTGGGCACAAACAGAACTCCCGTCTTTGTATTTAATGCAGTCCCGCCACCGCCTATTCCGGTCTGGATTTCTTTCAAAACCTCATCCGTTCTGCCGTCCAAGACAACAAGTCGCCAACTGCCGCCGGCAAAAACGTAAATCTTCTCTCTCGCTTCGTCTATGATTACCGAGGAAGGATGGGCGCTTTCTTCAAGATGGATCGTTTGCTTAATTCTCCTCTGGCCCGTGTCAAAAACGGTAATGCTATGGGACCAAAAATTCGGCAAATAGCACTTAGCGAGTTTATCGCTGCATTCCGGAAAACTATTGGCGGTGCGGCCGGCATCAATGACGGCAAGTTCCCTGTCGGTTGCCGTATCCCAAACAATGGTTTTGTCGTTCAAAGCATTCGCGAGAAGAATGTGCCGCTGCGAATCTACGGCAAGCTGATAGACGGTTGCGCTGGGCCTCAAACGGCTGATCGACGGTTTTCCTGCAGCGGGAAAATTAACGACATAAAGCAACGGCTCGTGAACGCTGGACAGGTATAACTTATTCAGACCCTCGTCAAACTCCCAGGCGTTGATTTCATCGCTAAAAGCAAGGGTCTGACGAAGTTGTTTTGAAGAAAGATCGTGGATATAAACTTTATTGGCGGTATTGTCAAAAATGAAAAGAGCATTCAGCGCCGGCAGGACTTTAATCAAAAGCGGGTTGCCCTCCACAGCAAGCGTGTTCTTCGGCAAAACCGCATCCTGACCGCCGCGGCCGAGCGCGGCGCCGTCAAAAATGAAAACGCTCTTGCCGAAAAAAGAAGATACGAAAACTTCGTGAGTCGGCTCATACACCTCAATGCGCGAAGGCCGCCCCGGAAGCATAACCTCTCCGATCGAATCAAAACTCTCCGGATCCAAAATAAGGAGGCGGTTCTTCGCCTCGTCGATAAGGTAAAGCTGATTCAATCCCTCGTCAATCGCGGCGCCGCGTGGCGTGCCAAGCTGGGAAACTGCGGCAACGGCGGAAAACCCCCAGCCGCCCAAGAATAAAAAGGCAGCGATGAAAATAGCCAAACGAATCCTGAAAGAAACCGGCATTTTGTATAATTTCATTATAACACAGCCGTTAAAACCCATCGTCTTATCTGTGGATAAGTCAGATGCGCAGAAGCTCGCGCAGCCGCTCCTCGGAAAGATAGCCGCGGTAGAAATCAATAAGCATTCCGTTCTCGTCAATAAAAGCGTGATTGGGCGTACCAATCGTGAAATAAGCGGCGGCTGTCGAACCATCCCCGTCAAGAAGAATCAAAAACGGATAAGGGGATTTTTGTTGGTATCCCGAAACCCGTTTTTCCGACTCGCCGATATTGATGCCGACGAAATTTATCCGATCGCCGAATTCGCGGAACAATTTCTCCAAAGACGGTCTCTCGCGCTCGCAAAAAACGCAGGTCGTCGTCCAAAAATAGAGCAGAGTTTTCTTGCCGACGAAGTCAGCTAGGGTATAAATTTTGCCGTCTAACGCTTTTAAGGAAAAATCTGGGGCGGGAGTATTAATAGCGATGCGCTGGGGCAGCTTGGATAAAGAAATTGGGGTGTACTCCACTTCGCGAACAACAAGCCGATTACCTTGCAATAACATCCCCGAAAGAATATAAATCATGCCGACTACCCCCAAGCCGATAATAAAAAGCGCTATACCCCGCCTCTTGACAAGAGATAAAAAATTTGTTAGTATTTGCATACAGTTTCTTAACGTTTAAATTATAGCAGAAAAAGGAGGGTTGGCTATGAAAAAGCTGATGCTTGCATTCTGGTTGAGTTTCGTTCTCGGCACTCCCATCCACCTCGGCGCGCAAACCGCCACCGCCGACAAACCGCTGTGGCAGACAGGAGCGTTCTGGCAGTATCAAGGATCGTCTAACGGCCGTCAGACGTATATGACCCACCGCTTTGAAGGCACGGAGGAAATTGAAGGTCGGCAATACTATGTCGTGCGAACAGGGAGCCAGCGCACGTACTTCACGGACGAACTTCACCTCGCCTTCATCAGAAATGCGCGAGGCGAAACCATAAACGTATCCGAACCGCCTATGGCTCGCTTCAAGTGGCCGTTGAAAGTCGGCGAAAGCTGGACTCAGCACGTAACGCATACCATCTCGGGCCGAACCTACACCTACCATCAGGATTTTAAGGTTTTGGCCTACGAGAAAATTCGCGTCGCCGCCGGCGAGTTTGAAGCATTCAAGATATCGCGCGCGGTGGTGAACGGCGTTACCTACGAGGAATACTGGTATGCGCCGCTGGTCGGAAACATCATCAAGATGGTCAGTACGAGCGGAACCGGAGGAGAAGTAGAATACGAACTGGTCAGCTACCGCTAACGGCGGGATGGAAGAAAAAAGGCGGGCGCACCGTAAAGGGCGCCCGCTTTTAGTTTGCGTTCGGCGCGGAAACGACAAAACAGCGGAAGTTCTGCAGCTGGGTATGCGCGGCGAATACCTGAACCGGACATAATGGCTGTCGCGCGTCGTCGTTTTCGGGACTGCGCTGAATGCACTCCTCGTTCCGCCAGCCGGCCCGCTCCACGTCCCGCCAGCCCGGCAAAAGATCTTGTATCGCGTTGCGGCGTTGCGCCGCGGAGCAATAACCGGGTATCCAGCCGCGGTAGTAAACGCGCACCCGCTCCGCAAGGGGCGTAATCGTGAACTTCACCCGCCCCTCCTGACCGGCGTCAAGAAATCCGTACTTGGTTTCGAAAAAGAACATCCTGCCGCTCTGCGCAAAGTCCTTAAGCGCCACGTCGCTTTGCCCGGTGTCGGAGCTGGCGCGGATATTTTTCACTTCGGCATTTTCAACCGCAATGTGCAGACCGGCAAAAGCATTTTCATCGCGGAGCGGAGATCCCCCGACATTTTTAATTGCAATTTCAATTTGCCTCTCCCGCCCAACCTCAAACCCTTTCTCCAGTCCTTCAATTTTTATCTCCGTCAAGGGCGGAGGACCGGCAAGACGCGCCGAAAACAGAATCATTCCCGCTGTCACCGCCACCGCCGCAACGACGACAATGCCCGCCAAATAAAATTTGTACCGCCTGAAAAAGTGCGAAACATAAAGCGCCGACCCCTGGGCAGCCGAGTAAAGGTTTTTAATCGCGCTCAATGCGAATTCGGGGACAAAAATCGCTTCAAGACCCAAGCCCATCAAAGGCAAAAGCATGCTCATGGCGAGAAACCGTTCTTTAACGAAGACCGAAAGGGCCGCCAAGCCGACTAGACCAGCGAGGCCGAAGAATCTTTTTTTGTAATTTTTAAAATCGGACAAAATGCTCAAGAATCCAGCCGCTATCAGCACCAAACCCAGCCAGCCGAAATAGCGGTAAAAACCCCGCCATGCAAGATCGGCCCAATCGCCGCGTCGCATTGCCAACGTCAAATCCGGATCGCCGTACATTTGGAAGCCCAGCATCAACTCGCGGATCATGGCAAAAGGAGAATAATCTGTCCCCACCAGATATCTCGCAATCGCGTGTCCGAGGAAGAGAGGAACAACAAGAACGAGCGACCATCTTACGAAAAGCCGTTTCTGATCGGACCTGTCGGGGATTAATAAAAACGCAATGACCGCCACCCCGTAAAAAACCGGGAATTGCTGCCATGACAGCGCCAGAGCGGTGATCGCGAGAATGGCTCCCGCCGACCAACTCCGCGCCGTTCGCGGCTCGGAAAAAATTTTATAAATAAAATAGATGCTCAAAAATAAAAACAAATTTCCGACCGTTTCCTCAAAATAAAGACCCCGCCTTGTCAGCTCTATGGAAACCGACATAAAACTGAAGAGCAGCGCTCCGGCGAAAGCGATCCAGCGGTTAAACAAATCCGAAAAAATGAATGCCAGGGCCAAAAGCCATAAACCGTAAATCAAAACGGGAAAGCCGTAAACAAATTCTTCAAAAGAATTGCCGCTAAAAATCGAAAATACCTTATAAGACCAGACGGTTAAATAAGCCAGAAGCGGCGGCGCATTCTCTTCGTGCTGCAGCGGCGCGAAATCCCATTTATCAACGGCCGGAAGTTCGCCGTCCGCAAAAAGACGGCTGGATTTGTCAAAATAGTAGCTTGCGACGGTATTATATTCAACGCGCATGTTCGCTCCGCTCTCGCGCGCGTTTGCGCCAAGCAAAAATACTACAAACAACAGCGCGAAAAACGCGAAATTCCCGAATGGGGTATTTTTAAAAATCTGATTCATGTTGCAGATAAGTGCTTGCCGCCAGAATGAAATGGGCGGCGCTGTCGTTCCATAATTCTTGGTTTAACAAATCATGGCGAAACCCGCCGACAACGAGCAGTTGATTCTTGGCCGGGATGAAATAAGAACTCTCCGCGGTAAACTGCATCCGCATCAGCCACTGTAGGGCGCCGCTTAAAACGGATTGATGGCGCTCGGCTAATTTATCAAGATTAAGCTCGCGACTGAGAATATAAGCGTCGGCAATTCCTTCCGCCGCCTTTCCAGTCCCGCGAGTATAGATATATTCATTCTTCGGCGTGTTGAAAAACGCCCCGCGCTTCGCCGCCGCGCCTTCCGTTATCTGATAATCCGCCAGCCAGCCCGCGACCTCAAACGCGAAATCGGCGTCCGCTGGATTCCGAGTCAAATTATAGAGCACCCTGAAGTCATTGACGAGCCAAGCGTTTACGGCCAAAGACATGGAGTTGTTTTTCAAAATTCTCCCGGCCCTGAATCTTTCCTCATAAATTTTGGAAAGTTCCAAAAGCTTATCCGCTATTTCTTTGTCATCGCTCGCCTTCGCAAGACGCGCCAGCGCGTAAAATGCCTGGTAATCGGCGATTTCTCCGCTGCCGAAAGAGCCGGCCGCGCTCAAACGCCCCAGCAACATCTTCGCCAACTTTCTTGCTTCGCTAAGATAGGCGTAATTTCCGGTCGCTTCATGCAAAGAAACGTTTTCCATTATTGCGAAGTTCAAATAAGGAACCGAAGGCGGCAATGCCGTTCCCCTTTTTCCCAGCGCCTGCAGCAAATTCTTAAAGTAAAGCGCATTTTTCTCGGCCGCAACGAGATAACGATAATCGCCCGTGGTCTTGAATGCTTCCGCCAACGCCTGACCGGCCAGCGCGTTCCTTCCCCAATCTAAATTTTTTGATTCCGATCCGTTTAGGGGATTAATTTTAAAAGTAAAACTGCCGTTCTCCCTCTGAATGTTCAAAAGCCAGTCAGCCGCAAGACGGATTCGTTCCGCAAGCAGCCCTTCGGAAAAATCGGATGGCGAAGCCGGAACCGGTCCCGATAAATCCAACAAACCGCCGCCGGCTTTTCCTTCCATAAAATCTTCAACGTTAAAAACCTCCACATCCAAATTTCGATAACAGTTTTGAGCAAATCCCCCTTTACGGCAAAGCGCGCTCAATAGATTCTGCAAGGAATTATACTGAGCGGCTACAAAAATCTCCGGCAGAAAATAAACTTTGCGCTCTCCGTCGGTAATCCTGTAGCCCTTCAAAACGTCAATTGCGTTCGCGGCAATCTTATCTTTGGTCAACGGCGCGCGATCGTCTTTAAAAACTATCGCTTCTATGCGCATTTTCGGCAGCTCATCCTTCATGATTGGAGCAAAACGCCTGTCATCGGCGGCGTCTGCGGCGGCTTTTACCAGATTTTCAGTCAACGTATTTCCCGAACTAATTCGCGAAGCCCGCAAAGCGCCGTCAATCCAAACGGTCACGTCCGTGTCGCGATGCTCTGAAAATTTCTCCCATAACCCTCTTTCCTCCAGATAAGGGCGGAAAAATTCCGCGTCAACTTTTTGGCCGTCTCTTACGAATCGCGTCAACGTTTCGCGCGCTAAGGCCAGAATAACCTCCTTCTCCGAAGCGGAAAATTCCTGGGGTTGATCGGTTACTTCGTAAATAAGAAAACGCGGCGAATCCCAAACTTTCTTGAAATGCTTGAAATCTCCGCCCTGAGTCATTCGGCCGGCCACGGTATTCAATATCCCGCGGCGATTCAAACTGCTTCTGTTATTTGTCGTTACTTCGCAACGGTTAATCGCCTTGCAAAGCCAACCCTGGAAATCTCTGTCCAAAAAAATATATGAGGCGCGATACCGCAACGCAATCTGCCTCGCCTCCTCTTCATCTTCGGTGAGAAAAAATCCCGCAATATCGCGATAGCGGCCAGCGACTTCAGCCGCTTCAGAAGGATATACTTTCGTGGTGGAAACGACGCGCCGGTCGGCAAAGGCGACAAGCTGATGCCCTCGGAACCAGTGCGCCATCACCACGGCATCGGGTTCTGAATTGCTTTTTAGCCAGTCCGTGGCCGCGCGCAGTTCTTGGGCAAAATTTTCCTGCTTGCCCAAAAAAGGGCTGTCGATTTTATCAAGCGCCTGATAAGAAAAAACCAAAAGCAGCAGCGCCGCCGACCATCGCAACAAAAGCGTAACCCGTTCGGTCGTAAACGCTTTACCGGCGGTAAAAAATAAGATGATAAAGCTGCGCTTAAGCGCAGCGAAAAAATTAAGCCGTCCATTGTCCGGAAAGTATACGGTCTCAACCGGCACCTCTTCCGCTTTAAAACCGCCGGCCGCCGCTTCAAAAATCATTTCCGTTTCCGTAAAATAACCCCTTCTTTTAAGCTTGATTTTTTCGGCCGCTCGTCGCGACAACAAACGAAAGCCGCATTGGGAATCGCGAAGCCGCGTCCCGGTCAGCGCGGAGACGATACGGCTTATTGCGGCATTCCAAACCCTTCTTAAAAAGGGCATTTTTTCAGGAGAAAAATCCCTGACGCCGATTATGAAATCCGGCTTTTTTGTTTTCCAAAATTCTAAAAATTTATTTATGTCCTCCGCTTTATGCTGACCGTCTGCGTCCATAAGCAATATCGCCTCGCAGTCGTAATTTTTTAAAACGTATTCAATGCCGTCGCGCAATGCTTCTCCTTTGCCGCCGTTTTGCTCTCTGCGCAGAACGTCCGCTCCGGCTTCCTTGGCCCGCAGAGCGGTGGCGTCAAAAGAGCCGTCGTCCACGACGACGACCCGGGAAACGAAATTCCTGATCTCGCGGACGAGACGGCCTATCCGCTTCTCTTCGTTATATGCGGGAAGCAAAACGACAAATTCTGCCGCAGCGCGTGACGTCATTTACACTATAGATTAAAACAGATATACCGCGTCCGCAAGGAATCGGGTGTTATCTTCTGCGGCCCCGGTAACGCAAGATAAAATCCCAAATGCGATCAACGTCCTCGTCACTCAATTCGCCGTTCGCTAATTTGAACTTATCCAAACGGCCCAAGGCCGCCAAAGCGACATCGGCATCAGATAATTTGTAGCCGGTTATAAAAACAAGCGGCGTAGAATTGGCTATCTTTTCCAACTCATTAAGCGCTCGCAGAGAAACGCCGGTCGGCGAATAAGCGATCCAAACAAAGCCGTCATACAGCTTG
>CAZVKF010000009.1:0-10771 GCA_964627585.1 uncultured Candidatus Saccharibacteria bacterium
GCCGACCAGTTCTCCGGAATTGAGGTTGTCAAAGGATTCGATGGGGTTGATTGATGATGCTTGGACAAATGACGGGTTTATGAGTACGAAAAGTAAAAGAAACAGACCCCCGCGCCTTATATCATTCCCCGAGATTTTAATCATATCGTAATTATCCTAAGCGTGAAAGAAAAAGGCAACTGCGATAATCGCATAAGCCATCAAAAGCTGCACTCCTTCGTTACGTCGGAGCGAATCCACTAAAGGTGCGGGATTCGTGATTATTTGGCTATAACCCGACCCTTTCTGTCAAAATATATGATAACATCTTTTCTTTCCACAACAATTTCCCAGCCAGTGCGCTTTGCGTATTCATATAATTTTTTGTTCGGATTAAATACGATAGGCCGTTCTATCAGCCCGAGAAAGGCAATATCCGCTTCAGTGTCCCCGACACCTATGGAATTTTTGAAAGTAAGATTTTCTTTTTCTGCGGCCCGTTTCAATACTTTGGCTTTGTCCTTTATTAGGTTGAGATATAAAATTCTGCCGGTAAAACGTCTGCTGCGATCCAGTTCATAGATACGGCCATATACCTTATCGAAGCCGAGATTCCACGCAAAGGCCTCAACGATTTCCCGCGGCGAACCCGAAATCGCAAGCAAATAATATTTCCGTCTTTTCAAATCCTTGATCAAATCGCGCGTGAAACGATAAACGCGATTTTTATGGAATGCCGACACTTTTTTCATTACCCTCAAATAATCTTTTCTCGGCACGCCTTTGATGTGTTTTTCGAAAGCGGCGACAACGCGATCAATATAATCCCGATAATTTCCTTTTCGCTCCAGCCAATCTTTATGGGCGCGCGCGTAAAGTTTTTCCGCTTTGCGCGGGAAAATACCCTCATGTATCAGGGCCTCCGTGACTTCTATCAGTAAACTGGATCGGAATATCGTGCCGTCAATGTCGAATACGGCGAACTTTTTCAGAGATTTTTCAGGAATTCCTGCCATGAGTTTACGCGCGTATAGAAATCGGCGTCTGGAAAAGCGCCGTGAGGATCCAAAAGAAATCTGTGTTTCACGCAAGTTAATTTTTCCAAAACCTGCGGTTCGTCGTCAAGATAATGCGTAATCCCGGTTTCGGAGGCCTTTTGGTTTTTTGCGTCTGCATCTGCGACAAAAAATGCGTTGTTGTCATTGAAGAAATCCGGCCACAAACCGCGGAGTTTCAAAAGGTTTATCGCGAATTCGGGCATCCTCCGTCTCGATATTAAAACATACGGCAGTTTCCGTTTTTTTATTTCCGTTAATGTCTGGACCATGTCGGCCATTAAAGACGGGGAAAGAGATGTCTCGGCATCATAGTAGATGGCTTGACGTATGGCATCCATAACTGTCTTCGGAACTACGGTTTGAAGGATCGCCGTAGGAGTTTCTGCCGGATTTATTTTCCAGCCGTGCTGATCGGCAATGCGGATTTTTGACTCCGTATGGTCAATAATAACTCCGTCCAGATCAAAACCGATTATTTTCTTCTGTGATTGTGTATAACCCACTTGTAATTGCGTTTAAATTTTTCTATTGTTATCATATCTTATGATTCGTTCGTTGACAAAAGGAGCAGTGGATGAGAATGCCCGAATGGCAGATTGACGCTCAGGAATATTTAAGACGCCTGGGCTTGGAGAATAATGCGTTTGCGCAGCATCTTTTCCTGCCGAAAATCGATGCGGTGGCAAAAGTTCTTCCGTTGCGTGACATTGCGGCAATTCAGGCGGTTGTTCCGATGCATACTGCCCTACTTGAATATCTTATGCGCAGAATAAAAACGCTGGATGGAAGATTGCCGTTTGAAAACGCTTCCTTCGAGATGATGAAAATGCATCCGCAACATATGAAAATCGGCCAGAAATTCGTTTACCGCGAGAACTATCAGATGCTTTTCGAGAAAAGTTTGAATATTTTCCATCCGTTTCTTGTTACGGCCGGAGGACTTGGAGATTTGGGGGCTTACTTTGTTTTCGGCCAGGATCAGGACGGCAATAATTCACTCGCCTGCTATATTCCGCCGATTGTGGAGAGGCACGGCGCCGACTGGATCGTCATGGACGGCATTCACCGCATGTACATCACCAAACAAGCGGGGGGATTGACCATCAATGCGATCCTTATCGAAAATGTATCTTTGCCTTTTCCTTGCTGGCCAAGAAAATGGTCGGAAGTCGAAATCATTTCTCTGGCCGATAAGCCAAAAGATATGAATGAACGCTACTTCGACCTGAAACAGGAATTATTCCGCGATCTAAAATATCTCGGAATTGACGGTTAGGAGGTATTATGGCGGGAGTAACGCGCGAAAATATTTTTGAAAAGAAAGCGCAAGCCATTCTTCAATATCTGAAAAGCACTTTAAGATACGACGGGAAATTTCTTCCAAGGCCGTTTTTTCTGGAATTTACCGGTTCGCCGTCATCCGGAAAAACCACCACAATCACCGAACTCGATAAATTTTTACGAAGGCAGGGATTTCGCGTATGGCGTCCGCAGGAAGGCGCCGAAGTTATCAGACATATCGAACGAACGACGCCGTTGTATAACATCAGAACCGGCATTTATGCCTGGACGCTTCTCGTGGACAACAGCGTCGGACACCTGTACGACATCGTAATTTTCGACCGCTGCATTTTTGACGCTTATTGCTGGATGGAATACTGGCATGAAAAAGGAAAATTAAGCTGGGCTGAAAAGAAACTGATGCAATCGTTCTTTTTATTCCGCCTGTGGAGAGATAAAATAGACGCTTCTTATTTCATGATCTGCGAACCCGAAGTCGCGATGGAACGCGAATTAAGAATTGCCCTCAGTGAAAAACTCGGGGAGACGACAAATCCTCAGACGGTTAAAACGCTGGTGAACCGCTATCGCAGAGCATTTGAAATTCTGTCGCCTAAAAATCCCCAACTGCATCTCGTAGATACTACAGCCATTAACGAACAAACCATGGTTGAACAGATTGCGAATGAAGTGCTTGATATCCTTGAACAAAAATCAAAAGCGACTCGGTAATCATCGGGTCGCTTTTATGGTTGACATTGTGTCTTCCCGCCTTTATTCTTTAAAAACCGCCCTTTAACTAATTCATAAGGAGACGCCGTGGAACGGGCCGTGCCTGATAGTAATGACATATCAAGGCCGTATGATTTACTTACGTGGCAAGAAATGTTCAGCAATATATATGACGAACACAATCGTCTCTACTACAGCGATGCAGAGGTAATGTTACGTCTTCATGAAGAAATCGGCGAAAGCCTGGAGTCGTTACGTAAAGAGCGATTTAATGAAATTATAGACAATCTTCCCGATACCTTTGCGTGGCTAATGGCATTTTGTAATCGCATGCATATCTATTTGAACATGGCGGCATGGCACAAGTATCCAAATATATGTCCGTACGGATTAGAAAGAGAAAATTGCTCCTGTCTTACTCGTGATACGAAGTATCGGCCGCAAGATCACGAATTGGCTCAATTTCGCAGGGACCGACGCGACATGCCGGTATCGCTTCGCGATTGGCAAAAAATGTTTGAGCGACTTTACGGCCTATTCAACAAAAAAGCTCAGACAAACGCCCAGGTATTTTACCATCTTGCTGAGGAAGTAAGTGAATTGGGAAAGGATCTCCGACTGCAAAACATGGACGGCATGAAAGCGGAAGCGGCCGACGTATTCGCATGGCTTTGCGGCACAGCAACCAAACTTGAAACTGATTTTGACGATCTTATCTGGAGACATTATCCCGGCGAATGCAATCGATGCCATGATTCCCTGTGCAAATGTCCGAAACTGTAAACAGCCGAAAAATTGGACCGACACCGTCGGCCCATTTTGTTTAGTTGGGAAAGTATTTGTTAAGTTGATTTTCGATATTTTTCGAGGTGTCAACGACAATGTGTTCTTCCGATATCGCTTCAAAGGACTTTCTTTGTTCCAAATAATGCGTGAAGTTTGCGTCGCTGGCATCCCCCCTTCTTTTGTCCAAGCGCTTTCTGATTATTGATTCCGGAGCGATTGTTTCAACGATACACCAAGGAATTTTATTATCCTCCGCAATTTTTACTGCGGATGTCCTTAATTTTGCCGACGGGAAAGTCGCATCAAGTATCACGGTTCGTTTATCAAGACATCCTTTCGCCCTCTTAAGCATTTCCAAATAAACTTTTTGTTTCTCTTCTCCGCTGTATGTGAGATTATCGAACATCTCTTTTCTTATGACATCGGTTCTGAGATGCGCGGCATTTAATTTTGACGCCAGAAGAGACGCAATTGTGGTTTTGCCGGTGCCCGGAAGCCCGCAAACAAGAATAAGCATATTTTCATTATTCTTCTTAAAACGTTTTTTGACAATCTTACTGCGCAAAATTACAATAACAGCAGCTTTTCGACATAACAGGCGGAAACTCATGATAATCGCGATTCTCATAGACGCTATGTTTACGGTTTTCACACCGAGAAAGGGTTTGAATCGATACGGAATTATGAAAGAGCTTATACGTCGTTTATTGGGCAGGGATGTTGACATAAAAGAACTGGAACGTGTTTATAAAGAACAAAGAGCTCTCTGGGAAGAGCGGTTGCCTGCGCGCCACAGCGAGAAATGGGCAATAATTGACCGCGAGATAATTCTAAAGTTGTTTGCGGATATATCGTTTGAAGACGCAACTCGCGCCGGGACGGCAATATCCGACGAGATTCTTTTTAACCCCGAGTTTTATGAGGTTATAAATGAAACGATTGATTTCCTTCAAGAAGCCAAAAGGCGTAATGTCGGGGTGATTGTTACTTCAAACCAGGATATTCCCAAGCTTCGTCATCTCGTGGAGCAATTCGGTTTATTGGATTTATTGCGCAATATGTATGCTTCTACGGAGGTCGGCTACGAGAAACCGGATCCGCGTTTCTTTGAAGCAGTGCTTGCGGGCGAAGGCCTCGACGCATCCGAATGCGCGATGATAGGCAATAATCCGAAAAACGATATGGAGGGCTGCAGTAGAGTCGGCATCGCGGGAATTCTTTATGATATGCACAATGAGTACCCCGATTTTAAGGGGCATAAAGTTTCGCGTCTGAATGAAATATGGGATTTGGATATTAAATGGAAAACGGCTTGATGCCGTTTTTTTGCAAAGTTATTTTTAATGTATTATAATTTATTCATGTCCGAAGGACATTTTGCCGAGAATAAGTATAAAAATTATGAAGAAAAAATTAAAAATTGCCCAGATAGCGCCGCTTTGGATTCCCGTACCTCCTAAGACCTACGGCGGCATTGAGTTGATGCTCCACAATTTGATTGAAGAGCTTATAAAACGCGAATACGATATCACTCTTTTTGCATCGGGAGATTCCCAAACAAACGCAAAACTTGTTCCGATTGTAGAACAAGCCATATGGTTACAGCACGACCTTCGCAATCCGCATGCGCCGATAATAAGGCTTCTGAAGGAATTATTCGACAGATTTGACGACTTCAACCTTATCCACAATCACTTCAATTTTTTCCCTTTCCCCCTTTCTTTGCGCATAGATTGCCCGCCGTTTTTAACCACGGTTCATCGTCCCGTTGATTTGGAATATGCCAAAACCATGAAGGCGTATCCCAAGCTTAAATTTTGCGCCATTTCCGAAGATCACAAGAAGAGCATTGAAGAATTCGGCATACCCGTAGTCGGCATGGTGCCGAACGGCATTGATGTCGCGCGGTATGAATTTAACGATTCACCCAAGGATTATGTCATGTATCTGGGACGTCTTAATAAGGAAAAAGGCGTGATTACGGCAATAGACGCCACTAAAAAAGCCGACGGAAAAATTATCGTTGCCGGCAACAGCGTCGGCGGAGAAGAAGGAATGTTTTTCCTTCACGAACTACAGCCGCTTTTAAACGATGAACACATAAATTTCAGAGGCCAGGTTAATTTTAATGAAAAGGTGGAATTGTTAAAAAATGCCAAAGCATTGCTTTTTCCCATAGACCGCAGGGAGCCTTTCGGCCTTGTTATGATTGAAGCCATGGCCTGCGGCACGCCGGTCATCGCTTTCAACCGCGGTTCGGTTCCGGAGATAGTAGAAGACGGCAAAACGGGGTTTGTAGTGGAAAATGCGGAAGAAATGGCGGGCGCCATAAAACGCATTCAAAATATTGACCGAAAGGAATGCCGCAAGAGCGTTGAAAATAAATTCACTATCGAAAAAATGACGGACGGATACGAAGAAATTTATAGCGCCATTATTTAAAGCATGAAAAAGTTACGCATAGCCCAAGTCGCGCCTCTTTGGATTACGGTTCCGCCGTTAAAATATGGCGGCATTGAGCGGATTGTGGCTATGCTTTGTGACGGATTGGTTAAAAAAGGACATGACGTGACGCTTTTCGCGGCTCCGGGTTCAAAAACTGCCGCCGAACTTATCTCGGTCTATCCCAAACCGCTTATTGAAGCTGATATTCTTTGGTCAAATCCAATATGGAATTTAAGGAATCTTTCCATTGCGTTTGAGATGGCGAATAGAGGCGATTTTGATATTGTGCACGCTCATCTTGACCTTTGGACGCTTTTTTTCCAAAACCTTTCCGGCGTTCCTACTCTCAATACCATGCATAATCCCCTTTACCGCACGAATGCCGATGCCGCCAAAAACGACCGTCTGCGACTCTTTTCCGAAGAAGCGAAACGAACGAACATTGTTTTTATAAGCGAATCGGCGAAGAAACAGGCAATGGTGAGTTTTCCGGAAAGGAATGCGCGCACTATTTATAACGGCGTGGATATTTCGCATTTTCGGCTTAATCCGAAAGGAGGCGACCATTTCATATGGATAGCGCGGGTTAACAAGCACAAGGGAATCGAGAATGCCATCGCGGCCGCCGAAAAAACGGGAACAAAACTTGTTCTGGCCGGACGTGTTGACCCGACTCAAACCGAATATTTTGAAAAAACGATAAAACCGCATTTGAACGAACGGATAAAATACGTCGGAGAACTTACCGAAGACCAGCTGCCCGATTTTTACGGAAACGCGAAGGCGCTTTTATATCCGATTGAATGGGAGGAGCCGTTCGGTTTGGTCGTGGCTGAAGCCATGGCCTGCGGCACGCCGGTCATCGCCTATCGCCGCGGTTCCATGCCCGAACTCATCGAAGACGGCAAAACCGGATTCGTCGTGGAAAGCGACATAAATAAATTGACTGAAGCCATGAATAAGATAGAAAAAATTAACCGCGCTTACGTAAGGGAGTATACGGAGAAACATTTCAGCAAGGAACGCATGGTCGACGATTACGAACGCGCTTATTACGAATTATGCGAAAACTCAAGATAGTCACGATGGTAACGGGACACTTCACGACGCCTCCGCCCGAAGGCATTGTTTATGCTCCGATGGACATTGCGGTTGAAGTTTCCGAGGGATTGAGCAGGAAGGGCCACGAGGTTGACTTTTACGGCCCTCAAGGTACGCGCGTTAATGTGAGCAAGGTAATCGACAGCGGCCTCAGGCCGTTGAAACAAAACGGCAGTTCGGAAATATTGCGCAGTTTCAACGTGGGCGCCGGCGAGGTTAATAAAATTTTCAATCTGTGGGATCAATACCTCATTGCGCGCATGTTCAGCGAGGCCGAAAACGGAAAGTACGACATTCTCCATATTCATCCCGTTGACCGCGCTTTGCCCCTGGCTATGTCGCATCCCAAAATTCAGGTTGTATACACTCTGCACGACCCCATTTACCCCTGGCGCGCCGAAGTTTTTGCCATGTTCCAGAGTCCGAATCAGCATTATGTTTCCATCAGCAATGCGCAAAGAAAACCCGCCCCACATCTCAACTATGCCGCCACTGTTTATAACGGTATTAATACGGAGCTCTTTCCTTTTTCGGGAAAACATGACGATTACCTGCTTTTCACCGGACGACTACAGCCGGAAAAAGGCGTGGCTGAGGCCGTAGAAGCGGCAATAGCCGCAAACGAAAGACTTATCATAGCGGGACCGCCCGTAACCGGAGAATATTGGGATACGAAGATAAAGCCGTATCTTAACGAACGCATAAAATACGTCGGCTTCGTTCCTTATAAGGATCTGTACAAATATTATCAAAAAGCCAAAGCATTATTGGTACCGATACAATGGGAAGAGCCGTTCGGTCTCGTTATGACCGAAGCCATGGCCTGCGGTACGCCGGTTATCGCTTTCAACCGCGGTTCGGTTCCGGAAATCGTGGTTGACGGCAAAACCGGATTTATCGTTAATACGGTTGAAGAAATGGCCGCGGCAATAAAAAAAATCGGACAAATAGACCGCGCCGCATGCCGCAAGCATGTCGAAAATAACTTTACTTTGGAAAAGATGGTGGACGGCTACGAGAAGATTTTTCTTAAACTAGCCAAATAATTACCGGAAACGCACGGGTATTCTTAATTCATCGGCGTGTTCCGGTAGGGCTGACGGATTATCCTTTTCGAGTACAAGAGTGCCTTTTTCCGTTAAAGGCGTTTCAAATTCAAGCTTGGCTTGGAAAGGCACGAAACTTTGAGTCATCCAATCGCTCTGCGCTTCGCCATGACCAACGGCGACTTCTTTTCCGTTGGCGTCCAGGAGGCGCACGGGGAACGATGCTTCAAAAAACCACGGCCCCCTTGCCCGTCCGGTAGCGATAAGGGGACTTTTGATAATGTCGCCGGGCCGAGGATAGTCAACGATAATTTTGTCGGATTTGTACATAAGGCGGTAAATTACCCCAGCTTTGTCATCAGAAACATATATTATGCCGCCCGGCTGTATAAGGATATCAACTGGCCTTCCCAGCGTTCCTTCGGCCGTCAGCCAACCGGTAACGAAATCCTCCTGACCCAAATAATTGCCCTGCGGGTCCAGTTTATAACGCACGATTTTATATCCCGTGGGTACGCTTCGGTTCCATGAGCCGTGGTATGCGACCAAAAGATTATTGCGGTATTCTTCGGGCCAACCCTCCTCGGGGAAAAATGCCAGTCCGAGCGGCGCGGAATGCGCCGGAATATCTATGTACGAAGGCGTTTCAAACGGCTCCATGCAGGGGTTGCGGATATAGGTTTTTTTGTCGAAATCGGAATCGTGCATGTTTTTGCCGTAGCAAATAGGCCATCCATAATTTCTGCCTTCTTCAATTATGTTAATTTCGTCGGGCGGCATATCGTCGCCTAGAAAGTCACGACCCATTTCCGTTGCCCAAATTTTGCCCGTAGCAGGATGCGGAGCCATAAACACGGAATTTCTCAAACCGGACGCGAAAACTTTCAAATCGCTTCCATCCCAATTCGCAACGAGAATTTTTGCCCGACGCCAGTCGTTTTCTTCGCAGACGTTGCAGGAAGATCCGACCGCAATATAAAGCTTGCCGTCAGAACCGAACATAATCGTACGCGTAAAATGGTTGCCGCCGTCGGGCAGGTCGATAATTTTGCGTTTATTTACGGCCCGCAGGTTCTTCGTATCATAATCGTACATCCCTACTTGATTTGGCTCTGCAATATAAAGCTTGCAATCATTTTTGTTTCCCGTAGGACAGCGCGTCGCTAAACCGTGCGGTCGATTCAATCCCTCCGCAACCGTTATCGCTTCATCTGCGATTCCGTCATTATTTTTATCCGGCAATGCAACGACTTTTCCTGCGGAAGGAACGCTGACAATTATGTTCCCTAAAGGATCGTATGTCATTACACGCGGGTTTTGGAGGTTTTTGGCAAAAATCGAAATGGAAAACCCGGCCGGCAGTTTCAACGGCATGGCGGTGGTATTGATTACTTCCGAAATGTCTTCCGGCGGACTTTTTACGGCAGGAGCCGAACCGCGCAAGTTTTTCCAATAAAAAATGGCAGCAAAAGCCGTAGCGGCTACTGCTGCCAAAATAAGGGCGGATATAAAAACTTTTTTAATCTGTTTCATGCAGTCCTTCAAAATCGGCGAAGTATTTTATAACGGGCAATTCAATATTCCTCGATCGCAAAAAATTCTTTACGGTTGTTACCGCCTTTTCCAACTCCGACGCGTAAAAAGCGCGTTCCTCGTTCTGATTCTCGAACTTTTTCCCATATGCGCCGCAATCGGCATGTGCCATAAGGCCGATCCACGGCGGATTGTGCAATTTGATGGATGCCTCAATATCCCATAAGATGCGCCGGCGTTTATACTCTCCATCCGGGCTCGCGAGATCTTTCGCGCCTCCGGCAACTTTTACCGGATCTTTATGCGCAAAACCGTTGTGCTTTAGATATTCAACAAACGCATTCCACAGTCCGTCGAAACGATCGTCAAAACACCACACGATGCACGGCGCATTCTTATAGTGGGCGCGATTTGTTTTGTATTCAACGATCGTACGCATACTGATTCGTTTCCTCAATTATAAAATAAGCTGGAGAAGAGCATAACATTTATGTATTAATCGATCAAGACGTTGACGCTATTGTGCGGTGTTACTTCTAAAAAGCCGGATCGTATTGATTTTTTCTCTTTTTTGCCTTCATCTACGGTGATAAAAGCATCGCATTTTTTTAATAAGGTAATCAACGGACGGTGATGATCAAGAATGGTAATTTCTCCGCTGGCCGTTTTAACATTGAAAGCGGATGCCTCGCCCTGAAATTCAATGCCTTTTAATGAATAAATTGTGAGCTTCATTTAAATTTTTAAGTATATTTACACCACCTCCGCATTATAACATTCTTCACAATATACGATTTCAGGCCTATTGGG
>CAZVKF010000009.1:10871-15500 GCA_964627585.1 uncultured Candidatus Saccharibacteria bacterium
ACACCACCTCCGCATTATAACATTCTTCACAATATACGATTTCAGGCCTATTGGGAGCATAACTTGTCTCAAATTCATTGGGGCAGGAATTTTTGTTTTTTTAATTCGGGGCAGTATTTTGATAGATGCCGTTTCCCGATTTTTCACCGACACAGGTGCATTTCCTATGCCAGAGTTTCAAAGGATTTCTTTGTTTGATCCTCTGATAATGTCGGCAGTTAGGGCACAATCTTGGCAGGGGCAGGATCATTTTTCTGTAGAATTGGAGTTCTTGGGGGATGATTTTGAAGGCGGCAGTGCATTGCTCGTTACAGGCGCCCTTATGGCCGCATTCTATAGTTTGATCCAGAATAAAATCGCCCACGTCTTTAATGTGATCCGGAAGTTTGTCGTTGGTCATTGTTATCGTATATTGTCTGGTTTCCGGGTCTTTCCAGAAATATCCTCGTTCTGTTGTCTCTCCTTTGGTTAATGGGAAATACTCCTGGGCAACGGTTTCGTTGTATGCAAAAGGCGAAATTTCAACCGGGAAAAACTCGCCGTATTTGTACACCCTTCCCCCTTTACCGATAAAGGGCATTTCATCCATATGTTTTTTGATGCGCGTCACAAGAGTCGTGAACCCATCTTCGGTGTACTGCTTGTTAAAAATACAATATTGTTTATTTCGCAGAGAAACGCATCCAAAAACATCGGACACGTTATGACAATTATACGAATAATATACATCGCGGGACTGATTCCATATTTTCTTGGAAAAAAGGATGCGCGCATCATCAACGATCGAACAAGAATCATAGCAAAGCTCACTCCCTCCGCTAATGTGGCAAACGCTGTTGATATCTTTTGGACCACCGAACGCAAGCCACATAAACCGCCCGTCTTCGATTTCGTTTTCCATGTCAAAACACCGGTAACAATTTTTGCTATTGATGATCTGGTTGCCCGTACAACTTTTCGAATGTTCGATAATCGCGAATTTGTGGGGACGCTGCAGCATTAGTTTTCGAAATTCGGCAAGGACACCTTGCGCGCCCACGTAAGAAGCGCCGTTAAGGTCCTGTAACTTCTTCTGGTACTCCTCTTTAGCATACGGCTTATTGAAAATATGATACGACTTGTTTCGCAGCCCCACGCATCCGAAACAGTTATTGCAATTTTTACAATCATAAATGAACCGCGAATCAAAACAGTTCTCACAGTGCTGCCCGAATGCGACGTTAAAACACCCTCGCGAATCAACCAGTTCGTACGACCGTTCGCCCTTAAATACCCAGTAAAGATCGCTTGAGTCCTTGGAATAAAAATTAAAGGTTGAGTACATACAATCTTCGTTATAATCGCCGCCAAAAACCATATAACAGTTTTTATTGCCTACCGTACTGTGGCAATAGGGACTATTCACCGCTTGTTTATTTATAAGCGACATCTGCGGGGTGGACAGCACAAGGTCGCGGAACTGTTCAAAAAACGGGCGCGAGAAATTATAGTCCCGGCCGAAACTCAAGGGGTCCCATCTGTCCGACCACCAGCAGTCCTGGCAATACACTCGTGAAGGACTTTGGGCGTGGTAAATCGAAATAACCTCTTTGGCGCAAAGGTCGCACTTCCTTTTATAAAGGCTTCGCTCATTGCGCCATGCGATCCGCCGCTGAAATCGACAATCGGGGCAAAAAGTCGGCGGCGGAACCTGGATTTTCTCGTAAAATTGAAAATCCTCGGGTTCAATGACAAACTCTTTTTGACAGTTCTGACAGATTTTATTCTCAGCCCGCATATCGATTTCTAATTACTCGTTTGTTCCTCCTTTCATGTAGAAAAATTCTTCCGGCTTGTCATCATATTTGCCTTCGATAATGTCGTTAAAATCCTTAATGGTCGTTTGCAGCGGGACAAATTTTCCAGCGCGGCCGGTAAATGTTTCCGCGACGAAAAACGGCTGCGAAAGAAACTTCTGTATTTTTCGCGCGCGGTTCACGGCAAGCTTGTCGCCGTCAGAGAGCTCTTCCATGCCGAGAACGGCGATAATATCCTGAAGTTCTTTATACCGCTGCAGAATCTGCTGGACGCGGCGTGCGGTTTCATAGTGTTCGCGCCCGACGATTTTGGGGTCTAAGGCGCTGGATGTTGAAGCAAGAGGATCCACCGCGGGGTAAATGCCTATTTCGGTAAGCGAACGCGAGAGAACGATCGTGGAATCGAGGTGAGCGAACGTGGCGGCAGGAGCCGGATCGGTTATATCGTCGGCAGGCACGTAAATCGCCTGCACCGAAGTGATGGAGCCGTCTTTGGTGGACGTGATGCGTTCCTGAAGTTCGCCCATCTCGTTGGCGAGTGTCGGCTGATATCCTACGGCAGAAGGTAACCTTCCAAGCAGTGTTGAAACCTCTGAACCGGCTTGTGAAAATCTAAAAATATTGTCGATGAATAAAAGCACGTCTTTCCGTTCCTCGTCACGAAAATATTCGGCCATTGTAAGCGCGGTTAAAGCAACGCGCAGGCGAGCGCCCGGCACCTCGTTCATTTGTCCGAATACCAGCGCGGTTTTATTGATGACGCCCGATTCAAGCATCTCGTGGTAAAGATCGTTTCCTTCGCGGGTACGCTCCCCCACCCCCGCGAATACGGAAACGCCGCCCGCTTCCTCCGCGACGTTCCTAATTAATTCCATCAAAAGCACGGTTTTCCCGACTCCAGCGCCTCCGAATAACCCGACCTTCCCTCCTTTAATAAAAGGCGCGAGAAGATCAATGACTTTTATTCCTGTTTCAAAAACCTCCGTTTTCGTAGACTGTTGCGGAAGGGAGGGCGATGAACGACGTATTGGCCAGAATCGCTTGAATTCGTTTCCGTCTTTTTCGTCAACGGGCTTGCCTACGACGTTAAAAACCCTTCCCAGCACTTCCGGACCCACCGGCACTTGTATCGGCGAGCCGCTGTCTTTCACTTCCATGCCGCGGCTCAAGCCGTCGGTTGGAGCAAGGGAAACGGCGCGTAGTCGTCCCGGCTCCAGATGTTTTGCGACTTCCAGCACGATTTCTTTGCCGACGCGATCAATGACCAGCGCGTTGCCGATTGGCGGCAATGCGGTTCCTTCAGGAAATTCTATATCCGCTACGGGCCCGATTATTTGTACTATCTTCCCTTTATTCATATGAGTGCGCTTTGAGTTGACGCTATTTCGATCATCTCGTTCGTAATCGCGGCTTGCCGCGCTTTATTGTACTGAATGGTGAATCCGTAAGAAAGTTCATCGGCGTTATCTGAAGCGTTTTTCATCGCCACTCTGCGCGCCGAGTGTTCGGATGCGTTCGCCTCAAGAATAATGTGATAGATCTGCATTTTCACAAGATGATGAATTAAAATATTCAATGTTTCTTCGGGAGACGGTTCAAAAATATATTCGATGTTTCCCTTTGCCGCTTGCCGTTTATCGCTTGTAATCTTATTTAACTCGGCATATCGTCCATGCTCCGGAATGATTTCTCTGACCGTTTCTCCTATCTTCTGAAAATCAACCGGCAAAAGCTGACGGACAAGAATCTCTTGTTTTAATGCCGTTCTGAAGTGCGTTGAGATTGTAACTACGCGATCCCAATCTTTATTTTCGAATCCTTTGACGACAAGTTGCGCAAGCGGTTCGGTCTCCTGCGGCTCGATAAAATCGCCAAAACCGTAAAACTTCCCCGCAACCGGAAGTTTACTCTTCGATGCGTAGATTTCCGCCTTTTTACCTATTGCCGCTATCAAAAAACGATGCTGCGGATTGTTACGATAATTATCCGTTGCAAAAAAATTATCCGCAGCCCGAAAGACCTGCGTATTAAACGAACCGGCAAGTCCTCTATCGGATGCGATAATTACCGCCAGAGTGTTTTTAACGGGGCGGACTCCGGTTAAAAAAGTTTCAAGCGGCGCAAAACGGCTTAACTTCTCTAAAAGTTCCAGCGCCTGGAATGCGTAAGGTCGCGATCCGAGCGCAACTTCCTGGCTGCGGCGCATTTTTGTCGCAGCCACAACTTCCATCGCTTTCGTAATCTGGCCGATGTTTTTTACCGCTCGCAATCTTGATTTTAAGGCCTGAAGAGATTCCATGATTTAAAAAGTTTTTTTGAAATTTTCGATCGCCGACCTGAGATTTTGTTCTGCTTTTTCATCAAGATTGCCGATTTTCTGTATTGTTTCCAGGACGGCTTGGCGGTGCAATTTTTCGATATAGTCGATAAGCCGCAATTCGAATGATTTTATTCTCTCCGGCGCTACGTCATCCAAAAATCCGTTAAGGGCGGCATAGAGCGCGATGATTTGTTTTTCGAAAGGAATGGGTTCGCCGTCAGACTGCTTTAAAACTTCCGTAAGCAGTTCGCCGCGCTTAATCTGTTTTCTGGTATTTTCATCGAGATCGGAAGCAAATTGTACGAATGCCTGCAATTCGCGGAATTGAGCCAATTCGAGACGAAGACGCCCCGCAACTTTTTTCATAGCTTTCGTTTGCGCTGCCGAGCCGACGCGTGAAACAGAAAGCCCCACGTTTACGGCCGGACGCACCCCTTGATAAAAAAGATTTGATTCAAGATAAATTTGGCCGTCTGTAATGGAAATGACATTCGTCGTAATATAAGCCGAAAC
>CAZVKF010000010.1:0-14244 GCA_964627585.1 uncultured Candidatus Saccharibacteria bacterium
CATGAGGAGAGATTATCCGATGCCGGAAAATCAAGACAAGTTGCCCCGGCATGTTCAAAATTGGCGCGGGTTGTATCGAAAAATGTATTTGAGATTGCATAACCGCCGCGTGATTTTACCAAGAGTTCGGCAAGGATCTTCTCCGCGGCCCGGCCTTGATGGACAGGAATGACATGGCGTTTGCCCGCAAATTCTCGAACTGCTTTTTCGAAACGTTGCCAGCTTTCCGCTCCGGCATAGGATTCATCGCCCTTCATCAGCATTGCCCATTGTTCTTCGCTTAGCGCGCCGGTGCCGGAGTCGGTTAGGAAGTCAATGGTGACTTTCCGGGAAGGTATGCGGAAAAGATTGTAGCCGGCTTTTTTTGCGGCTTGAAGGCGTTCTTCCCGTGTCGGAAGATTTATCGGCTCCACTGTTTTTATCTTGAATGGTTCCATGAAGCGGTGGGCGAGGAGGGAGTCGAACCCTCATGAGTTTCCTCACACGATTTTGAGTCGTGCGCGTCTGCCATTCCGCCACTCGCCCCGAATTTTCTTGAAAATAACACGAAATCAGCGTATAGTAAAGTTAAAAATGGCGAGGGTTATTGCAATTTGCAATCAGAAGGGAGGCGTGGGCAAGACCACTACGGCGGTTAATTTAGGGGTATATCTCGCGGCTATGGGACGAAGAGTATTGCTTGTTGATTTTGACCCGCAGGCGAATGCCACTTCGGCCTTGACGCGCGAGCGGGTGTCCCTCACCATTTACCACGCTATCACCGGCGGCGGAGAGCCGGAACGATACATCAAAGAAAGCAGCGTATTTAATTATCAATTTGTTCCCGCGAGCCAGGATTTGGCCGGAGCGCTGGTTGAGTTCGTAAATCAGCCGGAGCGCGAATATTTTTTAAGGAAATTCATAACGCGCATCCGCCACAAATACGATTATATTTTAATTGACTTGCCGCCGAGCTTGAGTTTACTCACCGTGAACGGTCTTGTCGCATCCGATGAGGTAATAATCCCGGTGCAGTGCGAGTATTACGGCCTGGAAGGGTTGGGACAGCTTTTAAATACCATAAACCTCGTCAATACTAATCTACGCCATCCTCTGCGTGTTGCCGGAGCAGTTCTCACGATGTATGATAAACGCGAACACTTATCGCGCGAGGTGGCGCATAATTTGAGAAAGAATTTTCCGCACAAAATTTTCGACGTCGAGATTCCGCGTGCGGTAGCGTTGGCAGAAGCTCCGAGTTTTACGAAAACCATTTTCACTTATGCGCCGTATTCTTACGCCGCCCGCGCCTACGAACGGTTGGCGAGAGAAATAATTAATCAAGAGATTAAACTGTAGCAGTTATGTTGGGACGAGGACTCGAATCATTAATACCGCCGGATGATGGCGGAGAAAATCGGGGGGCCGCAGCTGACAACAATGGCGGTCAGAGAGCGCCTTTCGCAAAGGGGCCTTTTTCGCCCGCGCGCCGCGCCGCCGCTCCAAGGCCGGCATCTTCGCATCACGAGGACGCGATTTTTCACATTGAGATTTCCAAAATAAAGCCCAACCCGCATCAGCCCCGCCGCCATTTTGACGAAGAATCGTTGCGGGAACTTGCGTCGTCCATACGCGAGATAGGAGTCCTTCAGCCGCTTATTGTCACGAAGGTTGAAACCGAAACCGAAAGCGGCACGGACGTTGAATATCAGCTTATCGCCGGCGAACGCCGTTTGCTCGCTTCAAAAATGGCCGGGCTTGAACGCGTGCCGGTCATAGTCAAGCGCATTACGCATGATAAGGAGCGTTTGGAATTTGCGATTATAGAAAATCTTCAGCGCGCCGACCTTAACGCCGTTGAAACCGCGCGCGCTTACGCTAAGTTGCAGGACGAGTTCGGACTTACGCAGCGCGAGATTGCGTCGCGGATAGGCAAGAGTCGCGAAGCAGTGGCCAACACTCTGCGCTTGTTGAACCTTCCGAGCGAGATACAGGATGCCGTCGGCTCCAATAAAATAAACGAGAGCCAGGCCAGAACTTTGCTCGCGGTTTCCGATATCGCCGAACAGCAGCGTCTTTTCCGCGAATTGCTTTCAGGCAACATGACGGTGCGGCAGCTCCGTTCCAGAATACAGAATTCAAACCGCGCCGGAATCACGGACGTTCAAGGCGAGCACGGCCTGAAGGCGTTTGACCCGGAAGCTGCCGCGGCCGAAGAACGGTTGGCGGAAGCCCTAGGCACGAAAGTCAGAGTGGAGAGGAGCGGTGAAACCGGAAAGATTATAATAACTTTTTATTCTCCGGAAGAGCTGCACAATATCATCAAAAAATTCGGGGAAAACTCGGTTTAGTCCGGGCTTCATTTCAGGACGTATCCGACCTCTTTTATTTCTTTTATGCCTTTTTTGAGTTTAAGGATTATTTTTTCGATTTTCGTTTTGTCTGCGGTTTCGCATCCTATCTTCATATTCACGAAGCGTCCGGTCCTGCCGCTTTGGACGCCGTTCATGTTGACATGCGACCGTGAGATTATCGAAGTGATGTCTTTCAGCAGTCCGATGCGGTCTTCGCACATTATCTTTAACTCAGCCCTTTTTGGTTTCTGGGGTTTTAGTACGCCTCCGCCTTGGCGCAACGCGGAACGTATGTGGTTTTTGGCGCTTCCGCTTTTTGCGAATTGCAGCCACGATTCCGAAGGCCGTTTGTTTTTTTGAGTCAGAATGTCTACTACGTTTCCGGACTGCAGGCGCTGGTCAAGCGGCACGATTTTACCGTTTACTCTCGCGCCGCTTGCGTGGTTGCCGACTTCGGTATGGATTTGATACGCGAAGTCTATGGGAGTTGAGCCTACCGGGAGATCGATGACTTCACCTTTCGGCGTAATTACGAAAATACGGTCGGTGAAAAAATCTATTTTAAGGGACTGCATGAATTCTTCCGGGTCCGAAAATTCTTTTTGCCAGTTCCTAAGTTGCTGCACCCAAGCGAGGTCTTTGGTCCGCGCCGCAACCGCCTGGCGTTTGAGATAGCCCGTCCCGCCCTTGGCTTCTTCGTAGGCCCAGTGGGCGGCAATGCCGTTTTCGGCCTCTTCATGCATTTCTTGGGTTTTAATCTGAATCTCGGTTATCTTTCCGTCAACGCAAAAAACCGTGGTGTGCAAACTACGATAGCCGTTAGGTTTGGGCAATGCGATGTAATCTTTGAATCGTCCGGGAAGGGGCGGCCATAGCTTATGTACTATACCAAGGGCGGCATAACAGTCGCTGACTGTAGGTACGATGACCCGCAAGGCGACGAGGTCATATATCTTTTCAACATCCATGTCGTAGCGAAGGAGTTTCTTATACAAGCTGTAGTATCTTTTGGCGCGGTAATTTATGTTTACTGCCGGAATATTGTTTTTTTTCAATTCCGCCCTCAACATCGGTTCAACTTTCTTTAGATAGCGTTCCCGCGCTTCGTATTTTTCCTGCACGGTTTTGGTCAGCCACTTGTATTCCTGCGGGTAGATGTAGGGGAAGGCCAGATCTTCCAGTTCGCCTGCGATATGCTGCATTCCGAGGCGATAGGCGAGCGGCGAGTAAATTTCAAGCGTTTCGAGCGCGATCCTTTTTTGTTTCGGCGGCGGCAGCGAGCTAAGAGTTTTCATGTTGTGCAGCCGATCTGCCAACTTAATAAGGACGACGCGGATATCGCGGCTAAGAGCGAGTATCATCTTGCGAAGGTTCTCAACCTGCGCTTCAACGCCGCGGTATTTTATTTTTCCGAGTTTCGTAACGCCGTCTACGAGAAAGGCGATTTCTTCTCCGAAATTCTCTCTGATTTTTTCAAGGGAATAGTCGGTGTCTTCAACAACGTCGTGCAGCAGCGCCGCAGCAATGCTTTGTTCATCAAGTTTCCAGTCGGCAACCGCCTGCGCCGTGGCCAGACAGTGATTAAAATATGGCTCGCCAGTTTTGCGTTTTTGGGGAGCGTGCGCTTTTTCGGCAATTTCGTATGCTTTCTCGATGAGCGCATTTTCTTTGGCTAATTCCTTGACGGTCATCTTGCGGTTATTGTATGGTTTAGAGTGTTCTTTTTCAATCCCCGCGAAAGGATCGAAACGATGCGGTTTGAGGATCTTCTTTATTCAGAAAAGCTCATCCTGCAAAACTGGTTCAGCTTGCTAAAGTTTAATTCTTCAAACATCCGCCAACACCTTCGCGTTGATGAGGCGGAATTGGAACGGTATGCGCACAGATTGGATGCCAGAGGTAAACGTCTTGAACATTGGACCGTGCCCGGAATTCATCCCGAATCTGACGACAACTTCGCGCGTTTCACGTTGGTTACGAGCGCAGTTAATTTCGCATTCTGGCTGCCGGAAGATCCCCGCCGAAAATACGAGGTGGCGAATCCTTCGGGCGCGAAGCCATACAGCGGCGCGTTCGCGATGGCCAGGCGTTTTTTCGAGGTTTTCGGTGATACTGCGATGACGGCAGAACGCCTTGAACCGTATTTCAAAACAATGGAGACGACGCGTGAATTTTTCCGAGGCATCACTGACATTCCGTTTCTCGAGTGGCGCTATTGGAATATGCGCGAGCTTATTTCGGTGTTGAAGGAGAAATTCGGCGGTGATCCTCTGCGGGTATATGAGGCGGCGCAGTATGATGTGCCGTTGCTGATACACCTTCTCGTTTCAATCTTTCCTATGACGTTTGGCAGCGACGTGTCGCATGTGGCGTTTATGCCGGGACAGTACGGCGCATTCACATTCCCTTTTTACAAGCGCGCGAAACTCGCAGCGGTTCTGTATCAGGGGAGGGCATTGAAAACCGGAAGCAAGCTCCGGCAGCTCAGCCGCATTAATTCCATTCTCGCAGTGCAGGATTACGAAGTTCCCAAATCGCTTCGCGCGAACGGGCCTCTGGTATACGGCGAAGGGCTCGCGAGGAAGGTTGATAACCGTGAAATCATATGGCCGCATGGCGTGGAGGAGGTGCTGATTCGCGCCGCAACCTCAGCGATAAATTACGGAATTTTACAGCTTCTTCCCGATTGGGATATTTTGCCGCTGGACTACGCAGAATGGTCCGACGGCAAAGATTCTCCGTATCCGCATCATCTGACGCCCACGTCGGCATATTAGCGGAATTAAGAATTGTGAATAAAAGTGTTCTTGCGAACACTTTTTTAGTTATCCCCTTAATTCATAATTCATGATTCTTTATTCTTGGCTTCGGACGGATACTGCCATGTCGCGTAATCGCATTTTGGGTATTGGTTGCATCCGTAGAACGTTCTGCCGCGCTTTGAGCGTCTTTGTATTACTTCTCCGATGCCGCACTTCGGGCATTTAACCCCGGTTGTTTTTTCTATTTTTTTGACGTTTTTGCATTCGGGATATTTCGAGCAGGCGAGAAACGCCCCGTATCTCCCTCGTTTGACGACCATGGGGCTTCCGCATTTGTCGCATATTTCGCCCTCATATTTTTTCATCATTTCTTTGTCTTCTTCCAACGGCTCCGTATATTTGCACTCCGGATAGCGCGAACAGGCGTAAAATTTTCCGAAACGCCCGTAACGTATGATGATCTCGCTTCCGCATCGCGGGCATATCTTGTCGGTTTTTTCAATATGCTTTTCCACGTTTTCATATTTTTCAGTCAGCCGTTTTTTGAAGGGGTCGTAGAATTCCCGTATGACCGGCCCCCATTCTCTCTTGCCTTCCGCGATTTCGTCGAAATCTTCTTCTATCTTTGCGGTGAACTTCAAATCTACAATCTCGGGGAAGTGCTCAACCAGCATGTCGTTTACGAGCGTACCGATTTCAGTCGGCATAAAGCGCCGCTGTTCGTCCTTTTCCACGTATCTCCGTTCAAGAATGGTAGTGATGGTCGGCGCGTATGTCGAGGGCCGGCCGATGCCGTTTTCTTCCAGCGTCTTGATTATGGTCGCCTCATTGTAACGCGGCGGCGGTTCGGTAAAATGTTGGGCGGGCGTTATGGCGCGGGGTTCGAGTATTTCTCCTTCTTTTAGTTCCGGCAGTTCGGCTTCTTTATATTTGATCGGGTATACTTTGAGAAATGCGTCGAACTTCAACACCGAACCGTTTGCGCGCAGGGAGTAATTTTCTTTTTTGCTTTTCGCCGCCACCTTAATACTGGTCGCGTCGAAAACGGCCGGGCTCATTTGCGAAGCAATGAATCTCGACCAAATGAGCTGGTAGAGTTTCTGGTGCTGGACTTCTATTTTCTTTTTCATCATTTCCGGCGCCAGCGAAGGATCGGTCGGCCGGATGGCCTCGTGGGCCTCTTGGGCAAGTTTCGATTTGGTCTTAAAGCGGCGCAGTTCGGCGTAATTCTTGCCGAATTTTTTTTCGATAAAATTACTCGCTGCGGCAAGGGATTCCTCGGATAGGTTCAGGGAATCGGTGCGCATGTAGGTTATATAGCCGTTTTCATACAGCCATTGCGCGAACATCATGGTCTGTTTGGTCGATAAGCCGTACCTTAAAGACGCGGTTTGCTGGAGGGTGCTCGTCGTGAAGGGCGGGAGTGGATTCCGTTTCGTTTCTTTTCGTTCTACGCCGGATACTTTAAAGCTTGATTGTTCTAAATCGCGAACAATTTTTTCAGCTTCGGATTTTGTTTTGATGTCGAATTTTTCAAGTGTTTTGTCGCCGATTTTTACGAGATTGGCTTCAAAACTTTTTTTCGTTTCGCGCAATTGCAGCAAAGCCGCAATGGACCAGTATTCTTCGGGTTTGAAATTTTGAATTTCACGTTCGCGATCCACGATCATCCGTAATGCTACCGATTGCACGCGGCCGGCGGAAAGTCCGGAACGTATTTTCTTCCAGAGGAACGGCGACAGCTCGTAGCCGACGATGCGATCCAGCACTCGACGCGCCTGCTGGGCGTCCACCAGATGCAAGTCAATGAGTCGGGGATGTTTCAGTGATTCGCGCAGCGCCTTGTCGGTTATTTCGTGGAAGGCAATGCGTTCGGTTTTGTCCGGTTGCAAGTCCAGTGCCTGCGCGAGATGCCATGCAATGGCTTCTCCTTCCCGATCTTCGTCGGTTGCGAGTATTACCGTTTTGGCCGAAGCCGCTTTTTTCTTTAGCTGGTTTACGGTTTTGCGGCTTTTGGTGGGAATGACGTACTGTGGCGCGAAATTATGCTCGACATCGATGCCGAACTTGCTTTTCGGAAGATCTCTAATATGGCCGTAGGAGGATTCGACCTCATATCCTTTTCCCACGAACTTACCGATCGTTTTCGCTTTCGTGGGCGATTCGACAATGATTAAGTTCATAATATATATCCCTTTTCCGTTTCTTTGATTACGCCCCGAATTATGAGAAAGGCGATTTCTCTGTTCAGGACATGGGGTTCAAGTTTAGTAATATACGCAATTTCGTCAATAGCCAGCGGCCGGCCGGCGTCTTTGATTGATTGGGCAATGAATTTTTGTTCCGCATTTTCTCCAAGCTGCAACTGCGCCGTTTCTTCTTGTCGTTTTTCTTCATACAACGCCATAAATCCGAGGTCCTCGAGTATTTCTTTTGCTGAAGTAGTAAGGCGCGCGCCATCGCGAATGAGGCGGTGCGAACCGCGGTAGTTGGGATGGTTAATCGGGCCGGGCACGACAAATACTTCGCGCCCCTGCGAGGCGGCATAGCCGGCCGTTGCCAACGCCCCGGATCGCTCCGGTGCTTCCACGACTACGACGGCTGCTACTAAGCCGCTTATGATCCTATTTCGTTCCAGGAATTGATACGGAAGCGAGGGCGTGTTCTCCGGATATTCGGATACTATCGCTCCGTTTCGTTCTATGTTTTTGGCAAGTTTTTCGTTTTGGGCCGGATAGATACGGTCCAGGCCATTGGCCAGCACGGCAACGGTTTTCCCCCCGGCGTCCAAAGCTCCTTGGTGCGCGGCGGTATCAATGCCGAAGGCCAGGCCGCTTACGATTACGGCACCATGCTCCGCAAGTTCTCTTGCCATGGCCCGCGCGATGCGCAGTCCTTCCGCTGTGGCTTTTCTTGTGCCCACTACCGCAATCCACGGCAGTTTAAAGTCAGGCCATTCGCCTTTGAGATAAAGCTTTTTTGGCGGATTCGGTATTTCGTTAAGAAGAGGGGGAAGCATAAAATATCTTTAAAGTATAGCGTAATATATAAAAAGTTGCGCCACAAATGTTTTTATGATAATCCTAGGGTAGCTACCTTAATAATACGGATAATAAGGGAATGATATGAACGATGCTCAGGCTTTTGAACGCGTAAGACAAAAAATGTCGCTTGTTGAGTCCGAGGTTAAAAAGGTGATTCTTGGCATGGACCGCGCCGTACATCTCTCGGTTATCGCTCTGTTTTCGCGCGGCCACGTCCTTTTGGAAGGCGTGCCCGGTGTCGGAAAAACTACGCTTCTACGCTCGCTGGCCGCGGTTGTTGACGGCGGATTCCACCGCGTGGACGGTTCGCCCGATTTGATGCCGGACAACGTGCTTTATCTTTTAAAATTTGAAGACGGCAAGCCGGTGCGCGATGTGCGTTCCTGGGTGAAGGAAGGAGAAAATCTTGCGATTCTTTTCATAAATGAAATCAACCGCATTCAGCCCAAGACGCAGGCGGTTTTTCTGAGCTTGATGCAGGAGCGGTCCGTTTCCGCGGAAGAAATGGATTGCCGTTTTTCTCTGCCGAATGTCGTTGTTTTCGCGGACCGTAACCAGCTTGAGAAAGAGGAAACTTTTGAACTGCCTCACGCGCAACGCGACCGTTTTCTTATGGAAATCGATGTCGGATATCCGGATTCCGATTCCGAGAAGGCAATCATAGCCGACCCGAAGTTTCGGGATATGAATGAACTCGTGAAGTCGTTAAGGCCGACAATAAGCGTCAAGGAAATCAGAGGGGTCTCGGAGTGGATTGAGAATAACATCAAGGTCTCTCCGCGACTCGTTGATTACGTGTATCGCATCGTTGACGCCAGCCGCCATCCTTCGCGGTACGGCATTGTTTTTTCGGATATTGAAGGCATTGACATTGAAGATGCCGTTGTCGCGGGCATTTCTCCGAGAGGCGCGGGAATGATCGTGCGCGCTTCCCAGACGGCGGCGGCTTTCAGAGGCAGCCCGGTTGTTGAGCCCGCGGACCTCCATGAAATTTTCATTGAGACCGTCGCGCATCGCGTATTTTTCAAACCGAATTACATCCGCAGGCGCTCCAATCTTGCGTCAAGGGTTCTTGACAAGATCAAGGCGAAAGTGGGGCCTTATGAAAAATAACGGCGTGGAAGAAGTTCTGGCGTCCATAATCGAAGACCTTGATTATTCCGTCCAATGGAAGGCGAAAGCCATCCGTGCCGGCAAGCATCGCAGCGGGGTTAGCGGTTCGGGTTTTGAATTCAAGACCGTCGTTCCGATAACCGAAGCCGAGGACTGGCGCCGCATAGATTTCATGTCGAGCAGCCGCGCCATGGACGGCATTCCGCGGGTAAAAGTGTTCGATCAAAAGAGCGGCATAAAAGTGGTGCTTGTTGCCGACCTTTCCGCTTCGCTTTCGTATTGCGGCTTCGTTTCCAAGCAGCGGGAGATGGCGAAGATGGCCTGCGTTCTAGGTTATTCCGCGTACCGCACCGGCGATAGCTTCGGTTTCGTGGGCTACGGCGAAAAGATTGAATTTTGCCAGCCGCCGACTTTTTCAAAAGAAGCCGGCTTTGAAATCGGACGCACGCTGTGGGATTACAAGATGGAAGCCGGAGGACACGGCGGTCTTTCGGGAGTCATTGATTATCTGCCGAAAGAACGTTCGTTGGTTTTCTGGTTCTCGGATTTTTATCTTTCGGAGCGCGAAATGGAAGAGTTCCTTGCCGCTACGGAAAACCACGATGTGCGCGCGGTCGCTTTTCTGGACGACTCGGAAGTAAATCTTCCGCGATTCGGATTCGCCCGGCTCAGAGATCCCGAGAGCGGCGGCGAGCGTTTCGTTTTTGTCCGTCCGTCGCTTCGCAGGAAGCTGGCCGCAGAATATCGCCAACGCAAAAGCCGTCTCGCGTCTTTATTCGGACGCCGCGGCAAAAACGCCTACTTTAACGTCGGCGAAGCTGATATCAAGGGGTTTCAGAACTGGCTTTTGGAAAACAAATGAAATGAAAGGAGGGAGAAATGGCTAAAAGATGCGCGTTGATGATTGCGATTCTGCTCGTTCTCCCTGGAGTTCTCTGGGGAGGCGATTCAAAACCTTCGGCTTCCGTAACGCTGGAGCGAAGGATAGGGTACCGCAATGGCGATGTCGTAACGGCGCGTATAGCCGTTAAGAATTTGCCCAAAGGATTTGTTTTTGACGGCAAGGCATTGCCGCAACCCGGAACTAAACTTAACGACTACGTTGAATTCGCGGGTTGGGAGCGCGAAGGCGATATCACGGTATTGCGGGCGCAGCTTTTTCGGCTCGCCGACCGCGTAGCACTTATTGCCGTGCCTTTTCCCAAAATGACATTCAGGACGGGAGATAAGCGGATTAAAGTGGACGTTCCGCAGGCGCAGATTTTATTCGCACCGCTAAGTTCGGATAAATTATTGCGGTTGCTGCCTTCGCTGAAGCCCGATGCGATTGACTCTTTGCGGGAGGGCGGACCGTTTTCGCTGTTTGTTCTCGGAGCGATAATCGCCGTTTTCGCGCTTTTCGTATTCGTATGCGATGTCGTCGAAAAAAGAAAATCGCCCCGCATCAGCCCCTATGTCGCGGCTTTGCGCGAGCTTAAAAAACTCCGCAAGCGTCCCGAAGAGGCGTGGGTTGAACAATGTTTCGCTATTTTCCACCGGGCGCTGGATCGGCGTTTCGGGAGGGTGGTTTTTTCCAACGACCCCGATGTCAGATATCTCGGCGAACTCGGCATTAAGATTCTCAATCTTTCCGACCGCCGCTTGTACCACCAGGAAGAAGTGGACGTTGACCGAGAAACATTGATGGCGATGATGCGGGAATTTTTCACGAAAATGATTTGGGAGGAGGGCTGATGCGCTTCGAAGAATATCGATGGCTGTTCGCTCTTCTCCTCATTTTTTTGCCGCTGCTGCGGTGGCGCAGCGAAGCCGCGTCCCGTTTTTCGAGTTTGTCGGTTTTAAGCCCTGACAGGTTGTCAAAAACGATGCTGTTCGTGAAAAAGGCCGCGCTTTGTATTGCGTTCGCCGCCGTTGTTGTCGGACTCGCCAATCCCGTATCCGACGGCAGGATGGTGACGCGTTTCGGTTCGGGCGCCTCAATTGTCTTTGTGCTTGATATGAGCACGAGCATGGAGGGTGAATTTACGGGAAGAAAAGAAACAAAATGGAAGCTGTCCGAGGACGTCATTGAGCGTTTTGTCCTGCGGCGCTGTCCCAAAGACAGAATCGCTTTAATCGGGTTCGGTTCCATGCCCATTACCTTCAGCAACTTCACTTCGGCTTGCCGCACTTTCAGCAAAGTCCTCAAAAGCAGAGGCGATGACCTCGGAGGCACGGTTATCGGTTGGCCGCTCCAGAACGCCGTAACTATGCTCAGGCAGGAAGGAGGCGGTTCGGCAAAAGCGATTGTTCTTGTTTCCGACGGCGACGGCAGTTTGACCAACAAAGATGACTTGGTGCGATGGTTCAGGCAATACGACATAAGATTCTATTGGATTAATATCAGCAACAGCAGCGATTCGACCTTTCGGCTTTCTGACTTCGTAAGCGGACTCGGTCCGGTTTATGCCGAAAGGTTTAATATTGGAACGGCGGGCGAACTTGAACGCGCGTTCAAGAAAATAGATTCTCTTGAGAGAGGGATGATTCGCTATCAGGAGTGGCAGCCAAGCGTTTCTTATAGGCGCTATGCGTTTATGACGGCCTTGGCGGCTTCGGCAGTTTCTATTTTACTGGCAATGTTCGATTTCCGACTTTCGCGCGTTATGCAATTGCGGCGAAGAAAGAGAGGTGAAAAATGAGGCGTGTTTTACAGGTATTGCTTTTCATAGTCGGTATAACATTGAGCTTGTATTCTTTCGGTCAGTGGCGTATTGAAGAATCGTATAACAAGGCGCTGGCCGAAGAGCGGATGCCGGACGAAGAAATGATGAAGGCGCTGCCTAAGGCGTCGCTTTCTCTGAAGGCCTATCTGGATGAGGCCTCCGGCGATTTCGATGCGGTTGTTGATAGCTATCAATCTCTGCTTCAGATAAGCAACGGTTCCGACAAGCGCGCATTGTTCAACTTGGCGAATGTCTATGTGCAGAATGCGTTTATTGTCCGCGACCCCCGTCTTATCGCGGCGGCCATAGAATATTACAAGGCGGCTTTGCGCATCGCTCCGGATTTCTTGGAAGCCAAATACAATCTCGATGTGACGATGCGCCTGCTTAAAATGGCCAAATCGCAGAGCGGCCAGAGTGGTTCTCAGAGCGGGCAGCCCGGCGACAAGAGCCAGGATAAGATTGGCCCGGCTCAGCATATACCATTCAAGGCCTCGGATATTTAGGGGGGGCTTGATGATGGAATTCGCGGCATCCTCCGTTTTGAAACTTCTGTTGCTTTTGCCGTTGTTCGTCATCGGTAAGCGTTTCGTTTCAAGGGAATTCTCGCTGAGATATTTATGGCTTCTCGCGGGATGCGCGTGTATTATCTTTGCGCTGGCGGGCCCCTTTTACCGCTTTCAGTATCCGGTGCGCAGTTTCCTGATTCTTGCGGATGTCAGCCGCAGCATGACGGTTGAAGATATGCGCGATGACCGCGGCATGCCGCTGTCGCGCCTGGCTTTTGCGAAGAATGAACTTAGAAAGATTGTTTCGCTTCTTCCGGCGGGCACCGCCATAGGAATCGGAGCCACCGTTACTTCGCAATGGGAGTTTGAAGAGAACGCGAACATAAAGATTTTTTGGCCCGTACAGCCGATCGGCGAAGAAGACATGGGCGATCTTTATCGGGCATTCGGCATCGTGGATTGGTGGAACGCCTGGGGAGACAAAAGCAGGTGGCCAGGATTCCTGTATTCTTTGTTATGGATGTCGGAAAAAGATTATTTGCCGAGAAATCTCAGCATCATTGTCATTACCGACGGCGGGGAGAAGTTTGATACTTCCAACGAAGGGAAAGTTGTTCCAGTCAAGGCGGAGTTCAGAAAGAAAAATATCCGTCTAACTTTTATAGGCGTAGGCGGATTGCAGCCGCGCGCGGTTCCGGAATTTGACAATGAGATGAAGAAAACCGGAAAATGTTTTATGAACGCGCAGGGCCAGTGCTTCCTGAGTGCCTTGGACGAGAACAATCTGAAATACGTTGCCGAAAAATTTGGCGCGCGGTATCTGCGCATTGCCAAAAGCGGCGACCTTACTCCCGTTTTTTCGGATTCCAAGAACCCCGTGTTCGGCCAGAAAGATGTAAGGCATGATATAAGCTGGATTTTCGCGGCAAGTTCTTTGGTATTTTTAATCCTGTTTTTCATTTAACAACCCGGCGCTTCAATTGAAGGCAGCCGGGTTTTTTGTTAGTATTAAGTTGATGGTCGACGAATTTCGGAATAAGTTCTTGCTGCATCTTGGGATCGCGTTGGCGAGCGTCGGATTGCTCGCAGTCATTGCCCTGTTATTTGGCGCGGTGATTCAGCGGCGCGTTGACGGCACGATTGGTTTGAGGAATCAGTTTTTTAATCTGTCAAACAATCTCCAATCCCTGGTACTTCTTAGAGGCGAATCTCAGCAGAGCGGGGAGTATGAGAAAAAGTTTGCTGCGGCCTTGCCGGATCGAAGCCAGATTTTCAATTTTCCGCGAGTCATGGCGACGTTGGCGCGTCAATACAATCTCACCTTTACTACTTCGCTCACCGGAGAAAAGGTTAGCACCCAAATCGAGCCGGGCGCGGTGGTATTTACGATGTCGCTCAACGGAGATTGGACGGCTATTATGAATTTTCTTGATGCGCTGGACGATTCGGAATACATAATTGAGTTAAGTTCGTTTAATTTAACGCATCAGGAAGGTTCAAAGTTTAAGGCGCAAATTGACGGCAGCGTCTTTACCCGCTGAGAACAACATGCCCAGATTTTCACGTTTTAAAAATAAAAACGAGTTGACATTGCTGCTGATCAACGCTTCAATGTTATTATTAACGATTGCAATTTCGGGCGCGATATTGGGATTTATCGTACGTTCGTTGAACAGCGCCATTAATACACACCCGGCGCAGGTCGCGCCCACGGTTCATTTTAATTTGGAAAAAGCCAAAGGGTTGGGACTGTGATTCGGGCACATAGTTCAGTGGTA
>CAZVKF010000011.1:0-14223 GCA_964627585.1 uncultured Candidatus Saccharibacteria bacterium
CATCAGATAGGGCCCGCCCGTGCACGGGAACTCGCAGAGCCCCACCAGGCCGCCCAAGAGAAACGCCGTCGGCGCCGAAGCTTTTTCCATAAGTTCGGCCATCTTGCGATGCGCGGCGTGAGGGATGCGGAGTTTAATTGGGAATGAGGGGAAAAATTGGTTGATGAGATTGATCGCGCCAAGCGCGATGAGGAGCGACGCTCCGACTTTTGCCATAAAGTGCGGCGTGTTGAAAAGATGGAGGGTTTGCAAAATTCCAAGACCAATCAGCATGTACACGATGAAGATGCCGGCGATATAGGAACTTCCGATTTTCAGAATGCCCGAACGGAACTTGCCGATCGAAAAAAGAAACGCAATGGTGAGGATCAAAATAGAGAAAGCGCAGGGGTTGATGCTGTCGATGAGAGCTGCCACGCCCACAAGCGGCAAGAGCCACTTCCCGCCGTTTGAAAGATTCCAGAGCGCGGCCGTGCCCAAATTGCTAAACCTGAAGAACACCACTGATCCGAGAAGTAAGACGCCAACCGCAATTAGTACGATAAATTTCTTATTCATGGCTTTGCTCTACTACGGAGTAACGAGGGCGGTAAATCCAAGCTCTAGCGTTTGCCCTGCATTGTTTTCTATGGTCACTGTTCGCTGGATTCGACCGACCCCGGCGGGACCGTGAGCCGCGGGATCAAATACGACCTCGACAGTCGCTTCTTCTCCCGGAGCCATTGCCTCGTTAATTTCTGGAATGAAGCCGTGCCCAGGCATGCCATAAGGACCGAATTGCTTACCGGCCATTATTAAAGCGGCTGTAGTACACATACAGGAGGTATACATTCTTCCGATACTGACCGGCTCATTGCTTGTATTCTTAATTCTGAATGCGTGTTTTACTTTGCCGGCGGCCATAGAAATCGTGTCGAAATCAAAACTTGTCTCTTGCGCGCTAAGCACACCCTCAGAATTTTGAAGTGGCGTACTGCCGTTTTGCGAATCTGGCCGCGCAATCCAAACGATTCCGCCCAACACCAAGATCGCAATTACGATGCCTATAACTGTTGATTTGTTCATAAAATTAAAATCCCTATTCACAGGGATAACGATGCACGATACAAAATCCGCCCGACTGCGCGCTTTTATATCGGCATCCTATAGAACGGCGGGGCTATTTTCGTGAAGAGCCAGCCAACGGGTGAGTTCCCGTTGAAACGGGGGAGAATACGATTCCAAAAACTGCCCGCGACGATGATCCGTTGCGAATGCCGGCAAGGCAACGGCAACATTCAATACCGAAACAATAAGCAAGAGCAGTACGCTTGCGAGGTTGTTGCCAAAAGTCGCCGTCGAAAAACTTCGGAAAGCTTCGAGATGGAAAGCGATAAAGGAGAAAGCGCCCTCCTCTTTCGGACAATCAGTTCCTTGAGCGGTTGCTGCGATACAACCATTGTGGCTGTGTTCGTTCCCGTGGCCCATCGCAAATACGCCAAAAACAGCTATTGCGATGAAGCCGGTAATCAGAAAGATTATGAGCGCAGCTTTCATAATGTTTTCAACATAACATTAATATCAAACCGAAACAAGCCCGGGGTGCATCTTGCGTTCCCGTATCATCCTCATAACTTGCGCAAACAAAGAATCTTTATCCGCCATTTGGCGTTCCGTCTCCTTCCAGTCAAAATTTCCGCGGACATACCTGCGGGTATCGCGTGGGGGTTCTTTCAGGTCATCATTTCTCATTCCTATTTCTTCGCCGTAATAAATTACCGGAGTACCCGGAAAAGAGAGCAGGAGCCGGAAGGCGTCAAGTATTCTATTTTTATTTCCTCTGAAAAGATTCGCCAGACGCATTGATGCGCCCCTGTCTTTTCCAAACTCATATTTATTGTTCGGATCCAAAAAGGCGAGGAGCTTCCGGCGTTCCTCCTGCGGCAGAATTTCAAGAGCAACCGAATCGTGATCGGTCAGAAAAACCGCCCAGCGGCAATGTTCGGGAAGCCCGGCGCTCTTACGCAAAGTATCAATAAGCAGTTCCTGATTGCCGGAAATAAGGAAGTAAAGAAGGGCCTCCGTGAAAATAAAATGATAAACCATCTGGCATTCGTCGCCTTTGCCGAAATATTCTTTTACTTTTTCCACGGTCATGTCCGTAACTTCGGCCAATAAAGCGGCATGCGGATAGTTTGTTTCGATATGCGCGCGCAATTTCTTGATTATTTGATGCACTTCCGGCAAATGCTTGCATGAAGTTCCTTCGCGCTTAATGATATGCGACACCGCGTCCAAGCGGAAACCATCCGCCCCGCGCTTAACCCAAAAATCCATAATACCGAAAATTTCTTCCAGCACTTCCGCATTGTCCCAATTCAAATCCGGCTGTTCGGGATAAAAAGTCGTGAAGTAATAATCTTCAGTTGCAGGATTATAAATCCAGTTATTCGGCTTCAAATGTTTGAAGGGGTTCACCGCCCCGTCAAATTCCTTGCCGCTCTTGCTCCACAGAAAGTATCGGCGATAGGGATTGTCCAGGGATTTTCTTGCCGCAACGAACCATGGGTGCTCCGACGAAACATGGTTAAGCACCAGATCAATAAGTATCCGGATGCCGCGCCGGTGCGCCTGTTTCGCGAATTCTTCAAAATCCTCCGGCCTGCCGAGATTACTCCGTATATTTTCGTAATCCGAAACATCGTAGCCGTCATCAATCATCGGCGAGGGATAAAAGGGAAGCAGATGCACTCCGCTAACCCCGAGCGCTTGAAGATAATCAAGTTTTGCGGTCAGCCCCTTGAAAGTCCCCGCAAATTTATCCACGTACAATTCATAGAGCACCGCGTTTTCCCACCAATGATTATTGCCGTGATCCATGAGAAGAAATAAAACCCGTTATGCGTTCGGCTTCGTCCTTAACGGTATCACTGTCATAATCGCCGCCGTGCGCCGTTGAACCGGCGTATGACGGTTTTTTCTGGTCGAGATGCAAACTGAAAAAAAGATTTTCTTTATCCTCTTTCAGATAAATATGAAAGCGGGGATAGTCGCCGTAAATCGGACGCACGCAGTTCAACTCGCCGTCTGGCGTGTATCCAAGCGGTTTATATCCCAGCTGCCGCATTAAATCCGCGGCGTTCTCTTTCTGCGCCCTTGCCGTGAATTTCATTACGATTTATTATAGCGCCTTAAAATTTTTTGACGAGGCGATATTTTATGGCAAAATATGGCCATGGCCAAGGATAAGGTATTTGTCGCAATGTCGGGTGGCGTTGACTCGTCCGTTGCGGCTTTACTGTTGAAGAAAAAGGGCTGTGACGTTATCGGCGTGTTCATGCGCTGTTGGAGCCAAGGAAGCTCCGATGCCTGCGGGATCGGAGCGTCTTGCTCGGCAGAGCAAGACGCCGAGGACGCGCGCCGCGTCGCGGAAAAACTTGGCATTCCGTTCTATGTCTGGGATTTTGAAGAAGAATATAAAAAGAAGGTTATTGATTACATGATTGAAGGATACCGTCAGGGGATTACGCCAAATCCGGATGTGATGTGCAACCGTGAAATTAAATTCGGATTGTTTCTGGACAAAGCCCTGACAATGGGCGCGGATTATGTCGCCACCGGACACTATGCGAGAATTAAGAATTGCGAATTAAGAATTGCGAATAAAAAAAATACGAAGACGCCCTTATTCATAATTCATGATTCATTATTCACTGCAAAAGATTTGAACAAAGACCAAAGCTATTTCCTTTGGACTCTTACTCAAAACCAGCTCAAGCATTGCCTATTTCCAATAGGGGACTATCTGAAACCGGAAGTGCGCGAAATTGCGCGGAAAGCCGGCTTGCCGACTGCGGATAAAAAGGACTCTCAGGGCATCTGTTTTCTGGGCAAAGTTACGCTCGGAGATTTTTTGAAACAATACCTTCCGGAAAAACGCGGGGCCGTGTTTACCGCTGCCGGCGAAAAAGTGGGGGAACATGACGGCGCGCACTTTTATACCATCGGTCAGCGGCATTTGGGCATTAATCTTAAAATAAATAAAGGGGGCGGGGACAAAAAGCCTTTTTATGTTTCCGAAAAAAACACCGAAACAAATGCTTTGATAGTGGCTGAAGGCGATGATAATCCGTCACTTTACAAAAAAGAAATCGGATTGGGCGACATTAACTTTATAACCTCAAAACCGAAAACCGGACTCAAAGTTTTGGCGCGCGTCCGCTATCGTCAGCCGCTCGCAAAAGCAAATCTCTTAAAGCTAAAAACTATAAACTATAAACTGATTTTCGATCAGCCGCAAAAATTCGTGGCTTCGGGCCAGTCGGCGGTATTTTATTCTAAAAGAGGCGAAATGCTCGGCGGAGGAGTGATTCTGTAAGCAAACTTGCGGGACTTGTTTATGTCGTATATAATACGCGCAGAGTTCTATAACAAAAGAAGGGAATCTTCATGCCGTACGATGAAAATTTCTACTGTATGTATCGGAAGTACTTGCAAGAATCAACGGTACGCCGAAACCACGATGCTATCTTTCGACTCTTTGCTTCACTTGTACATCCCGTCCTGCCACAGGTGATGGATTTGGGGTGTGGCGTCGGCGAATATGCGATGTATGATCCGCATCACACCGCCTATGTGGGGATTGACCTCAACAATAGCGGAGAGGTAAAAAGCTTTATTCGAAGAGATTATACCGCACTCGATTTTTCGCATCGTTTGCCGTTTAGCCCCAACGCCTTTATCAGTTTATTCTCAATCGAATGTTGCCATCCCGTGAAGACGCGATACGCGCTCTATGAGAAAATTTTTACTGCGTTTCCCTCAATACGATTCGGATTGGCGAGTGGGTTCTTTTACGAGTCGAAGCGGAATGAAACAACGGTCGGAGAAACCGGAGACATTGTGAGTTACCAGACCATCGAAAGCCCTGCAGATTATATTTCGAATGTATTTACAGAACTGCGAAGCTATATCCGAACTCCATCACGGATGTTCGGGCAAGACGTTATAGAAGTGTGGAAATTTTTTATGCGGAGGACACAATGAAAACGCTCAAAGTAATTCTTTTCGGCCCGCTTTTTACCCAAGCAGAACGAATTTGGAATCGCATGCTCAAGAATGCGCTTGAAGCGGAAAGTCACGGCACATTAGCCGTTACGCTTCCGCAAGACGAGGCGGTAAAGTTCATCCATGGCCAGAAAATTGATATGGATGGCATTGCGGATTCGTGTGTCGAGAATGCCGAATCGTACGATGTAGCGATTGCTATTCTCGATGGACCGGATGCGGATTCCGGAACGTGTGTCGAAATCGCGTATAGAAAAGGATACAACCGTACGCTGCCAGTAATCGGGATACGGACTGACTTCCGTGCTTCTGAAGACGGGGGAGTCAACCTCATGCTTTCCCGCGGAAGAAATGTTCGAATGTGCGATACGATTGTTCGCTTCCCCTCGTTTAACGAAGACGTATGTGAGCTTGTGCGAGCAATCATCGCACAAATCAATACGCTCAATAAATAAGGCCTTGTGGGCCTTATTCTTTTTGTCTGTAAATACTTCCTTTCCGGACAAATATCGCTTATTGTTGTTCAATGCCGTTGCATGAAATCGCGTTTTGGGCAGCCGTATTTTTTATAGCCGGCGTTTTTGCCGCAAGTATTTCGGTCAATGGAACTATTTTTATGGTGGCAACGTTTTTTATTGCGGCACTGGCAGGAACATGGGCGGTAATTGCCTCAAAAATCCGCACACTTTGGTTTGTAGGTTTATTGCTCCTGGCCCTGCCGGGATTTTTTTATTATCACTGGGATGACTGGCGGCTTCACGCCTTCCGAGTCCCTTTGGACGAAAAAACTGCATTTCAAGGAATCATTGTCAGCAATCCGAAACAGCTCGGCGCATATCAAGAAGTTGTAGCGGAACTTCAGTCGCCTTATAGCGGCAGAATTCTTATGCGCCTGCCGAGCCATCCGGAATTTGCGTATGGCAATCTTCTGAAATTTGAGGGCAAAATCACAATGCCAAAGCCGTTCTCCTATGCGCAATATCTTGCGAAGGAACGAATCGTCGGCGTTTCATATTTTCCGGATGGCGAATTATTGGCGGAAAATCGCGGATCGCGAATACGATTTCTTCTTTTCCGCTTTAAAAACTCGGTCATTTCGCAATTTCAGCGATTATTGCCTCAAGAAAATGCCGCGCTTCTCTCCGGCTTAACACTCGGCGAGCAAGGGGAATTCGCCGACGATTTCAAAGACGCGATGCGCAAAAGCGGTACGCTGCACCTTGTGGCGCTATCGGGTTATAACATCAGCATAATCGCTTGGACGATCGCACAGACGCTTGGCCGACTTCTGAAACGCCGTACGGCGTTTGCGCTTACCGTCCTTTTTATCGTCGGCTTCGTGATCATGACTGGCGCCGAAGCATCGGCGGTGCGCGCTGGCATTATGGGTATTCTTATGCTGGTTGCCGAACGAAGCGGACGCATTTACAGCTTCCGAAACGCACTGGCATTGACCGCACTCGCAATGATACTTGCTAATCCTAAAATTCTCGTCTTTGACGCGGGATTCCAATTGTCATTTGCCGCGCTTGTCGGCATTGTCTATCTCAAACCGGCGATTACTCGGGTCTTAGTGAAAAATACCGAAGCCGGATTGATGAACTGGCGTGAAAACATTATTACTACCGCATCGGCGCAGCTTACAGTCGTTCCCATACTCCTCGGAAATTTCGGCGGATTTTCGTTCATCTCGCTCTTATCAAACGCCCTGATCTTGGAAACGGTGCCGCTTGTCATGTTTTTAGGATTTCTGCTCGGAGCGCTGAGTTTCATAAATTATTATCTTGCGCTTATTTTAGGATGGTTCACGAATATTTTCTTGGAATATCAGCGCTTTGTCATTAATCTTTCCGCCAGATTGAGCGGACCGTTTATGATTGACCACGCAGTTTCATTCGGAATACTCTTAGTGTATTGTGCGTGTCTTATCACGTTCGTAATTTATGCAGAACAACGCTTCAAAAATACTGGATAATAATCGGTTGATCATAGCCGTATTATTTCTTGCCGCATTCAATATTTTCGTATGGCGCATTATTGTTTCTACTCCACCCGGCCAGAATGCCGAACCGCAGCTGTATTTTCTGAACGTCGGGCAGGGCGATGCCGAATTGGTGGAACTGCCTCAACCCTCCCTGCCGTTAGGCATGGCCTCGCAAAAGCCGGTTCGCGTTCTGATTGACGGCGGCCCGGACCAAAGCTTGCTGAGAGAACTTGATAAAATACTGCCGCCGACCGACCGCTACATTGACCTTGTCATAATGACACATCCGCAGCTTGACCATTTCGCCGGGCTCATTGAAGTTTTCCGGCGCTACCAAGTCGGCGCGTTTCTTTTCAACGGCAGAACCGCCGATGGGGCGTTTCACGACCTTGAAACGGCCGTGAAAGAAAATAAAATTCCGGCAATGCAGATTTTGGAAGGGGATAAGATAAAATACCTGAGCAATATCTTTGATGTACTTTCGCCGAACGCGGAATTTTTGCAAAGCGCCGAACTAAACGATACTTCCGTGGTGCTGCTCTTCAATCACGGCAACGCCAAAGCGCTTTTCACCGCAGACATCGGAATGAACGTGGAACATTACCTTACAACGCATTATCCGTCTTTGAGCGCCGCGATGCTTAAGGTGCCGCATCACGGTTCCAAATTCTCGTCGGGAGAAGAATTTTTAAACGCAATAAGGCCTAAAGTTGCCGTTATTGAGGTCGGTAAAAACAACACTTATGGGCATCCGACGAAAGAAGCACTGAGCCGGCTGGAGGCCGTCGGCGCAAAAATATATCGTACCGACCTGAACGGCACGGTAAAAATGATAATAAAAAATGACCGTATCCAAATTAGTCATTAGTAATTAGTTGTTAGTTATTAATTGTTAGTTATAATTAGACATATGCGCATACTTTGCGAAGAAATAGTAAAACACCTGGATGAAGAAGTGGAGCTCGCCGGCTGGGTTGACGCGCGGCGTGATCACGGAAAAATAATTTTCATTGACCTGCGCGACGCCAGCGGCACGGTTCAGATTGTTTTCACGCCTAAAAATAAGGAACTCTACGACGAAGCCAACCGCCTGCGGCCGGAGTGGGTGGTTCGCGTTGCCGGAAAAGTAAAAGAGCGTCCAGCCGGAATGCAAAATCCGGAACTGAAAACCGGCAAATGCGAAATAGAAGCTTCGCATCTTGATATTCAAAATGAAGCGAAAACTCCTCCTTTGTCCGTAAACGACAGCGGCTATGAGATAGGGGAAGAGACAAGAATGAAATACCGCTATCTCGACCTGCGCCGGCCGAGATTGCAAAAAAACATCCGTCTGCGAAGCGTCGCAATAAACTTCATGCGGAATTATCTCACTGAAAAAGGGTTCACGGAAATTGAAACTCCTTACCTCGGCAAATCCACTCCCGAAGGCGCGCGGGATTACCTGGTACCTTCGCGTCTGGAAGCCGGAAAATTCTACGCTCTGGCCCAATCGCCGCAGCAGTACAAACAGCTGCTGATGGTCGCAGGGATGGAGAAATATTTCCAGATTGCGCGCTGCTTCCGCGACGAGGATACGCGCGGCGACCGCCAACCCGAATTCACGCAGCTTGATATCGAGTTGAGCTTTACCGAAGAAAGCGAAATCATAAATCTGATATCCGGCCTCGTAATCGAGCTCGTTAAAAAACTTTTCCCGGATAAAAAAATACAGGACGGAATACCGCCTATTTCCTATGATGAAGCGATGCAAAAATACGGAACCGATAAACCGGATCTTCATAAAAACGGGGACGAGCTTGCGTTCCTTTGGATAATTCATTTTCCTCTGTTTGAATACTCGGAAACGGAAAAGAAACTGGTTTCAATGCATCATCCGTTTACTGCGCCCGAAGACGACAGCATCGCATTGCTGGAATCGCATCCTGAAAAGGCGAAGGCCAGGGCATATGATCTCGTGCTGAACGGCTATGAAGTCGGCGGCGGTTCAATGCGTATCCATAAACGCGAACTTCAGGAAAAGGTGTTTCGCGTTCTTGGACTGTCTCCCGAAACTTATACCGAACGTTTCGGACATCTTCTTGAAGCGTTTGAATACGGCGCGCCCCCGCACGGCGGCATTGCCATCGGCCTCGATCGCCTCATCGCCGTACTCCTGAATGAACCGAATATCCGTGAAGTCATCGCCTTTCCGAAAACCGGCGACGGCCGCGATCTTATGATGGATGCCCCCAGCGAAGTGGACAAACGCCAGCTTGATGAGCTACACCTGCAAATCAAGAAATCAAAAAAATGAAGGGGGTTGATTTTCCTATTTTTAAAACAAAAACCGAGTTACGGGCCGGCAAACAAAAATTTCAGCTTGAGGATCCTGTCGAGCGCCGTAAATACTTTGAATTGAAGGCCGGTCAAGAAATTGAGAAACTCCGTAATTATCTGCGCGACAACACCTTTGTCGGTTTTCTGCTTGGGAAAAAGAATTCAGGCAAGGGAACGTACGCCAAACTTTTCATGGAAGCCGTAGGCGGCGAAAGGGTCGGCCATATTTCAGTGGGGGACATTGTGCGGGCCGCGCACAAAAAGTTGAGCGACGAAAAATACAGAAAAGAATTTGAGGAGTTTCTGCGCCGCCGTTATCGCGGTTTTGTTCGGCTCGAAAAAATTTTTGATATCATCCTCGGCCGCGACACAAAAACATTGCTTCCAACAGAGATAATACTCGCACTGCTTGAGCAGGAAATTGACCGGATGAGCAAGAAAGCGATTTTTATAGACGGCTTCCCAAGAGATCTTGATCAAATTTCATACTCGCTGTATTTCCGGACTCTTATCGGATATCGCGAGGACCCCGACTTCTTCGTGTTTATCGATGTGCCGGAAGCAGTGATTGATGAACGGATGAAATATCGAGTGGTCTGTCCGCAATGCCAAACCCCAAGAAATATAAAATTGCTTCGCACCAAGGAAATCGACCGCGATCACGATACAAACCGATTTTATCTTTTATGCGACAATCCTAACTGCGGCGGTTACGGGAAAGACCGTATGATTTCGAAAGAGGGGGATGAGTTGGGCATTGAAGCTATTCGGGATCGAATTGAGATTGATGATAAAGTCATGAGCGCGCTTCTTGAACTTCAGGGCGTGCCGAAAATCTTTTTGCGAAATTCAGTGCCTGTCGCCAGAGCGGAAGAATTCATTGATGACTACGAAATTACGCCGGCATATCGCTATGATTTTGATCAAAATAAAAAAATGGTGCGCGTCATAGAAGAACCTTACATAGTTAACGACGACCAAGGCGAACCGTCTTATAGTTTATTGCCGGCTCCGGTTGCACTGTCATTAATTAAACAAATCGTTGCCGTACTTAATTTATAGAAAATGAAGAAGCTCCAAAAAGAAGTTGAAAAATTTTTAAAAGCCCGCGAGTGGCACAAAGACCATCTCTATGATGTGCTATTAAACGTGCGTGAGGAAGTTGACGAAATATGGAATATCGTTAAGCACCTCGGCAGAGACAAAGATAAAAAAACTCTTCAAAAAGTACTGAAAAATAACAAAAAGGATTTGGATGACGGTATTGGCGACCTCTTATGGTTAGTTTTAAAACTTGCGATAATGTTTGACATTGATGCCGAAACGGCCTTGAAACACACGCTGAAAGAATTTTCCGGGCGCTTTCCCGCGAAGCAACTGCGAGGATTTCATGGCAATATACGCGCCGGGGGAATTGATTACAAGTATCAATCTTTAAAGAAACATGATCTTGGGCATTGACGAAATCCACAGGCGCATCCGCGAAGAAAGGCTGTTGGAATATCTATCGGAACGAGAGCTGAATAATCCCGAGGGCGCGGGAATTGATTTGAGAATCGGAAAAGTATTCCGATTAGAAGGGGGCGCGTTTCTTGGCATAAACGAACGCGAAACGCCAAAAGGCATACTTGTTGCCGAATATGATCCGAATAAACAATCCTCGATCATACTTAATCCTGGCGATTATTTTCTCACAGAATCTATAGAAAGATTTAATACACCGTTAGATCTCCTTGCCATTATTAAACCGCGCACCACGCTTCATCGTTCCGGCATTATTACGCGCGTCTCTGTTGTTGATCCGGGATATTCCGGCACTATTCATCCCGCAATCTATAATGCTGGACCGGTAAAAGTACAGATAGAGTTGGGGGCTCGATATGTGAATGCAATGTTTTTTGAAATAAAAGGCAAAACACATCGATATCGCGGCCAGTGGCAAGGCGGAAGGGTTCATACTGACGGCAGGGAAAAGCAAGTATGAACGGTGTGGAAAAAGTAGCTGGTGTTTAAGATCGAACGATGTATAATAAAGACAGATCCCGCCTTTTGTTTCCGGATCAAATCGTTTATCAAGGGAGGGCAATAGCGCTTTGGCCCTTCGGACCAGAGCTGAGTCCACCCACCTGGTGATGAGCCGGGGATTACACGGGGGCGGGATTTTCGCATAAGGGGTGAAAAACCTCTTTTTTTGTGCTAAATTTTAGATCCTACCTCGCAAATACTTCCTAACGCGATATGAGCTATTTTCGTTCAGAACAAGGCGCGACAACGAAAGCTGTGCAAGCGCACTGCGAGGAGGAGCAACGCGGTAATGAGCGAAAATAGCCATATCCCTTCGGGTTCTGGCTATCCTATCCGATTGCTTCGCTACTGCTCCTTGACGTATCATAAAGATACGCCTGCGTCGCAAAGCCTCACACTCGGACAGGATAGCCGAGAACGCGTTTGAGGAGTATATGCGAGGTAGGGTCTTATAATGACCGATAGTCCGAAAAATCCGGTCAGAGTTCGTATTGCCCCGTCACCGACGGGCCCATTGCATTTGGGAACCGCAAGGACGGCTCTTTTTAACTGGCTTTTTGCTAAAAAGCACGGCGGGAAATTTATCGTCCGCATAGAGGATACCGATCTGGAACGTTCGGATCCGAAGTTTGAAAAAGACATCCTGGAAGGCCTAAGGTGGCTCGGATTGGATTGGGACGAAGGCCCCGACAAGGAGGGCGAGTACGGTCATTACCGCCAAAGTGAACGTTCTGACAGCCATGAGAAATACATCAGGCAGCTTTTGGATCGAAATCTGGCGTATTACTGCTTTTGCACCAAAGAACAGCTTGAAGAAGAAAGACAGGCCATGCTGGCGCAGGGACAACCCCCAAAATACAGCGGCCGTTGCAAAAAATTATCCGCGGAAGAAACGTCGCAGAAATTGGAAAATGAATCCTCGATAATTCGTTTTAAGGTATCGGAAATTAAAATCGCATTTAACGACATGATTCGCGGAAAAATAACATTTGACGCCTCATTGATCGGAGACATTGCCATCGCCAAATATCCTCCGCCATCCGCCCCGACTGGCGGAGGCGGGCGACGGACCGCAGCGCCATTGTACAATTTCGCGGTGGTTATTGACGATCACGAAATGGCGATCAGCCACGTCATCCGCGGCGAAGATCACATTGCCAATACTCCAAAACAAATTCTTATTCAGGAAGCGCTGGGTTTTGAACGGCCGGAGTACGCCCACCTGCCCCTTCTTCTTTCTCCGGACCGGAGCAAATTATCTAAACGCTATCTCGAAACATCGATTGACGACTATCGCAGGGAAGGATACCTCCCCGAAGCATTGATAAACTTTTTGGCCTTACTGGGATGGCACCCCGCACCCGAAAAAGATCCGACTACCGGAAAAGTCATCGAGCGGGAAATATTTTCAAAAGAGGGGCTTGTGGAAGTTTTTGATCTTAAACGGGTCCAAAAACAAGGTGCCGCATTCAACATCGAAAAACTGGATTGGCTTAACAACCATTACATAAAGTCGACGGACGACAAACAACTGCTCAAATATCTCAAGACATTTGTTCCGAAAAAATGGTTGTCGTCCGCCGGCGGAGAAGAAAAACTTGCGGCAATATTGGAAATCGAAAAAGAACGCATGAAAAAGCTGAGCGATTTTTCAAAGCTGGCCGGTTTTCTCATCGAACTTCCGGAGTATAAGGCCGACCTCCTGATTTGGAAAAATACTCCGCGGGAAAAAATCCTCGCAAATCTCCAAACGCTTGAAACAATGTTGAAAGAAAAAGCCGCAGAAAACGCAATCATGCAATTCGCCGAAAAAGAGGGCAGGGGACAGGTGCTCTGGCCCCTGCGCGTAGCGCTTTCGGGCAGTATGGCCTCGCCGGGGCCGTTTGAAATTATGAAAGTGATCGGACGCGAAGAGTCCGTTAAAAGAATCCAAACAGCCGTTAAAAAGCTTGGGTCATGAAAAAATATTATATAACATTTCTTGTTTCTTGTTTCTTGTCTCTTGTCTCTTTTACCTATGCCGCGGCTCCGGAAGAATTACGTGAAGCGATTCAACAAAAAGCGAAACAGCTGGATGAAATAAGTAAACAAGTTCAGGAAACACAAAATAAATTGCAAATCACGCAAACCCAAAGCAAGGGTATCCAACACGACATTGCGGTTATCGATCAGTCCGTCAATCAATTGAATCTCGGCATCAAGTCCAGCGAAATAAATCTGCAAAAACTCGGCTTGGAACTTGAATCCCTGCAGTACGACATTATCGACATTGGAAATGAAATAAGCGTCAAACACGAAGCGATAATGAAAATTCTGAGGGAGCTCCAGCAAAAAGATTCCGAGAATCTCCTTGCCATCCTTTTTAAAAATTCGAGTTTGGCCGACAGCGTTTTCGAAATGCAGACGCTTGCGGATTTAAACGGCGGCCTTTCCACCGAAATCAGCGATTTAAAAAAGACCAAAGATATCCTGAATGAAAAATTGGATGGAGTATTACACAATAAAAATCTCACCGCACTTGAACGCTCAAATCTCCAGAACAGGAAAGTTATTGTCCAAGAGCAGAAAAATACGAAACAGCAAATGCTTTCGCAAACTAAATCGCAGGAAAAAACTTATCAGCAACAATTGGATGATCTCGTAAAATTGCAGGCGGATATCGCCGCCGAAATAGAAAAAGCTGAGGCAGAACTGAGAAAAAATATTGATCCGAATCTTCTTCCCATTGCGCGGCCCGGCGTTCTTCTATGGCCGGTTCCGAACCCCAGAATCACTCAGGGTTACGGCAGCACGCAATTTGCCATACTAAATTATAAGGGCAAATATCACAATGGCATCGATCTTGGGGGACC
>CAZVKF010000012.1:0-14127 GCA_964627585.1 uncultured Candidatus Saccharibacteria bacterium
ACATCGACCCTTATCACGGAAATCATCACACTTCCATTGAATTCCACCAGCAACGCTACCGCGGACCATACGAGCATACCTACGCGAAAGGTTCCAATGTCTGTTTTGGGAATATGAATTCCGCGGTAGACAAGCTTTTGGTTGACGGCGAGGTTGTGAACCTTGTGCATCTTCTGCTTTCATTTCTGAGATTGGAAACAAAAACCAGCTATGGCAATGCACGCCAGCCGGATGAACAAGAAGATTACCGTTCGTTTCAGGCGTGGAGCAAACCGGAGCCGTACCCGGAAGACGAGAAAGCCGCGGATCGCGAAGCATATATGGCGCTGCGCCAGGAAGTCATGGTTAGAAAACACGAAGAGCATGTAAGGACAGACATCAAATCCAAACAAACGGAACTTAAGCAGAAAGAAAAGGAGATTGGTTACTGGCGCGGAAGAAGGAATCATTTTGCCGGTTTTCTTGAGCGTTTGAGAAAAAGGGCTGGCCTTAATTCTGAGCGGCTGAGCCGGCAGCTGGATATTTTATTGGGAAAACGCAAATCGCCGGTTATTTATACCGAGGCGGACCTTGATAATCTTGACATTTACCTGTATTACGCCGCCGCGCCGCTATTGGTGCGTATTCCGAAAAACGGCCCCATTCTTGCCTTCACTATTTGCGGGCATCGAAAAATTTCTCTCTGGCACCGCTTTAATTTTTCCGGCAATGAAGACCAAGAGTTGAATGATGCGCTGATAAAGCAGGATGTTTCAGGAATTGTGGGCGCAGTTATTAAATTTTTGAAGCATTAAATAAAAATAATCCGCCGTTTGGCGGACTATTTTTTTAATTCTTTTTCCAGTGCAGACACCACAGAAGAGTGGATGAGTTTCGGGTCCCCCCGCCCTTTCAATTCCCGCATTGCTTGTCCGATTAAAAACTGCAACGCATTGGATTTCCCCTTTTTGAAATCGTTTATTGCGTTCGGATTGGCGGCGACGATTTTCCGGACGGCCTCATTTAAAACGGACTCGTCTGAAATTTGTTTAATCCCCTCTTCTTGCATGATGGTCTCCGGGTCTCCGCCACGCTCGAACATCTTTACCAGAAGATCTTTGGCAATGCGGCTTGATATGGTTTTCGTGTGCGCCAGCGCCGCAAGATGGCCGAAGTCCTCTGTCGAAAACTTCAGGTTTTTAAGCGATGTCCCGCCTGAATTGAGCAGGCCTCGCAAATCGCTCGCCAGATAATTGAATATGGTTCGAATTATGGCGCCGTCGTTTGAAAAAGTTTTAGCTTCGGAAACGGCCGCTTCGAAATAATCTGCAAATTCCGGCTCGGACACGAGCATCTCGACGCTTTCCGGCGCCATCAGGTATTCTCGTTCAAATCGCGATCGTTTTTCTTCCGGCAACTCCGGAATTTCCAGCTTTATCTTCTCAATGTCAAAAGCGTCCAGAGAAAGAGGCGGCAGGTCGGGTTCCGGAAAGTAACGGTAATCGTGGGCCTCTTCTTTGGAGCGCTGACTTTTTGTGATGTTTTTCTTGTCGTCCCATCCCCGTGTTTCCTGCTTGACCGCGTCCCCGCCGTCGAGAACCTTTTTCTGCCGTTCGATTTCATACTGAATGGCGTCATGCACCGCTTTGAAAGAATTTATGTTTTTTACCTCCACTTTGGTGCCCAATTTCTCCTCTCCTTCCCGCCGCAGCGACACATTGGCTTCTACTCTCATTTGCCCTTTTTCCATGTCGGCGTAAGATACGCCAAGATAACGCAGAATAAGCTGCAATTCTTTTGCGAAAAGCATGGCCTCGTAGGCGCTTTTTATATCCGGTTCGCTAACCAGTTCCATCAAGGGAAGTCCGGCGCGGTTAAAATCGACCAAACTTGTCGCCTGTCGCCTGTCGCTTGTCGCTTCATGCACCAACCTGCCGGCGTCTTCTTCCAAGTGTATTCTCGTTATGCGTATGCCGCGCAATTCGCCGCCGCCGATTAAAGGAAGGTCGTATTGTGAAATCTGGTAGTTTTTAGGAAGGTCGGGATAGAAATAGTTTTTGCGGTCAAATTTTGAATTCGCGGCAGGTTTGCCTTTTAGCGCCAGCCCGATTTTAAATACGGCCTCCACGGCTTTCCTGTTGATTACCGGCAAGGTGCCGGGGTGTCCGAGACAAATCGGACAAACGTTGACGTTCGGATGTTTTTCTTCGGGATCATTGCGGCAGTCGCAGAACATTTTTGTTTGCGTATTTAACTCCGCATGTATCTCAAGCCCGATAGTGGGAACATATTTCATACATTAATAATAAAATTTTATAATTAGCATTACAACCTTATTTTTACGGGTGACGTCAGTTATTGCGAGCAGACCGTCTCGCAGGCCGAGCGGGCATGGTGCGCCGCCTGTATTTCTTTCGGAACCGACCTCGATTTGCTCCAGCGGCAAATCGGGTCTGCGCTCTCGCTCCGACGCTCCCGACGTAATGTCGGGAGACCAAGCCGTCGGAGCTCCGAGAGCTTCCTCAAGAAACACAGGCGGCGCGAGCGAGGCCGAGAGCGAGCGCAAATTCCTCGCCGGGGAATTTGATAGCGTGTCTGCGAGCAATACTGGCGGCAGGACCCGTAAAAATAAAAACCCTCAGATGATTCTGAGGGTTGGCAATATGTATTTGAACCAGGCCGGATCAACTTCGCCCCGTTCAATATAGGGCCTCATTTCTTCCAACGGCATGAATTTTACGAATTTATGCACTCCCGGTTCTTTGACCTCCGGTTCGCCACTCCATTCCGCCACGTCGTATACCCACCACTCATGGCCGTCATATTGCCTGCCGATTTCCTTCGGGCCGCGCGAACATTCGTTCGGGAATACCCGGTGCAGTATTTCCGAATACCGTACCACGGATAATCCAACCTCTTCGTTCACTTCGCGCAGAAAAGCCGCTTCCGGCTTTTCTCCGGCGTGGATATGTCCGGCAACAAACGCGAGCCCGACCGGATGCTTCAATCGATACTGCGCGAGATACTCGCCTTTCGCATTCCTGATAATCGCGCCGACGCTTTTGCCCGGGCAAAGAATCATTTCATCCCCATCCCTATTTTGTTTAAAAACCTGGTTAAGCATAGCATAGCGCCGGTCTTAAGCCAATCTTTTCATTAAATCTTCCGGAGTTTGAACTATTTCCGTAAAGAGTATGTCGCGGCAAATCTCGCCTCCGTTATGAACCGGCGGCTCCGGCTCAAAGGCGTAGATGACCATGTTTTTGCCGTGCGCAAAACCAAGTTCCAGGGTGGTGTTTACGCCGAGGTAGCCGTTTTTGTTGTAAACGTAGCAGACGTCGGCTTTGCGGAGTCTGTCAAAATGTTCGTGAACCAGCGCCGGTATCTGTTTTCTATAAGAGGCCGAGGCCAGACGCACTTTTTCTTCGGCTCTTAGGAATCTTTTGGGTCGGCGTTCAAAGTTCGGTTCAAAAACAATGGGCACACCGAGTTCTCTTAGACGATTTGAAAACGCTTTTATTTCTTCCTTAAAACGTTGAGAGCCGCAAATGACTACGGATTTCATAATTTCACTTTAGCGTATGTCCGGATTTCGTCAAGGATATCTTGAAGGATGGCGTCCAGCGACTGCTGGCCGTCAATTACAAAGACATTTTTAAAATTATGCCGGTCTTTGATTAGACGCAGATAAGCATCGCGTATCTTTTTTTGGGTTTCGTATGTTTCAAAAATGTCCACTATTTTGCCGGAGGCGCGCAATCTTTCAATTGCGGTTTCCGGTTTGATGTCTACGTAAAAAATCATGTCGGGTTTCTTATATTCGTCCCCGATGAGCGTATGGTGCCAGGAAAGAAGATCTTCAAAAGGCAGGTCTATGCCCATGCCGTAAGCAAAGGTGCTTAGATCATAGCGATCCTGTATTACCCACTTTCCCTCATTAAGCGCGGGCATGATTATATGCTGAATGTCTTCGCCGCGATCCGCAATATATAGAATTTGTACTTCCGTATCGGTAATGGGTTTACAGTCGAGGAGGTTATCTATGATTCTTGAGAGAAGGATGTTCGTCTCGCCGTTATCTCCGAGATGTTCGCGCGTCGCTTGCAACAGGGCGGCATCCGGTATGTGTTTTTCTTCCATGTGCACTATATGGCGCACGATCATGCCGTAAGGCAAGGTTTTCGTGGGTTCGTGATTGAAAATGGCTTTTACGCCGGTTTCTTGAAGCCGTCTTACGAGCATTTCCGCCAAAGTCGTTTTTCCTGAACAAGTCAGGCCTTCAAATAAAATGAATTTCCCCTCCATGGTTTTTAATTATAGTGCGAGGATATGCTTTCCCACAAATTGATCAGCGGCTTCCTGAAGTTTTTGTTCCGTGGATTCATTGATTATTTTGACGTCGGCTTTTTTACCTATTTCCGCGATAAAACTTTCTGAAAGCGCCGCTTCTTCTTTTAAAAACTGCTGCCAGCTTAGCCCTTTTTCTCCCACATTCTCCCCTCTGGTTTCCAATCTTTGGTAGCGTATCCGGGGCGAAGCGGTGACATATACAATTATGTTTTTCTCAAATTTGCGAACCATCAGCGGGTCCTCCGGCCATCGCAGGCCGTCCAGAAAAACAATGTCCGCCCCAGATTTAAGAGCGCGATAATACACCGCATCCACTAATGCCGTTTTTCCGTAATTTTCCTTAAGAATTTTAGGAAGAGTCTGGAGATTTTCCCTTGTTTTTTCAATATGCAAAAGCTCCAGCGCTTCTCTCAGCGGATCTGAGAAGCGATGATGCGCCAGGATCGTTTCCCGTTTTTCAGAACGGACTGATTGCGATGCAAGTTTAATAAACGTTTCCTTCCCGCTTCCTTTTTCTCCGACGACGCCGACTACAAGCATGTCTCAATTATACAAATGAAAGCTGATAGTATCCACCTTTAACGCCCCGCGCCTCCCTCTAACGCGCAAACTTCCCCGCCCAACCATCTAATCGCCGCCTATATGTCCTTCGGAACCGGGTGTCCGCTCGCTTCCAGCGGCTCGCGGCACCGCTTAGCTCTCGGCAGCGAAACTCCCGTTGCGCGGGAGACCAAGCTTTCGCTGCCTCCGAGATATTCCTCAGGACATACAGGCGGCTCATATATTCCGCAACATTGCTCCGCCGGGTTTCGCTTGTTACAGTTGGCTCACGATCGTGAGCCAACTGTAACATTTCAAATTGACGGGAGGTCGCCTGAGGCGACCGTCCTCCGAACCGGAGGCCGCCAAAAAGAACGTTAAGTGAGCGAAGCAGGTCGCGAGGGCAAGAGAGAAATATGCGGCGGAGACAAGAGAGGCGCGGGGTCAACAATTACTCTACCACTTCTATGCCCATTGATCTCGCTGTTCCTTCGATAATGCGCATTGCGGCGTCGGCATCGGACGCATTCAGGTCCTCCATTTTCCGTTCGGCAATTTTCCGCACATCTTCTTTGGTGACTTTGCCTACTTTGCTTTTCGGCGCCGTGCCGGAACCCTTTTCTATGCCCGCCGCTTTTTTTAAAAGCGCGGACGCGGGAGGAGTTTTCAACTTGAAGGCAAAGCTCCGATCTTCGTAGATTGTGATTTCGGCCGGAACTACATCGCCGCTCATCGTTTTTGTGGCGTCATTAAACTGTTTGCAGAATTCCTGGATGTTAACTCCGTGCGGTCCGAGCGCCGTGCCTACCGGCGGCGCAGGATTTGCTTGGCCGGCCGGCAATTGAAGTTTAAGCGTTGTTTTAATTTTTTTTGCCATGTTTATTAAATCTTTTGTACTTGTAACGAGTCCAATTCAACCGCGGTATCACGACCGAAAATAGGAACAAGAACCTTTATCTTGCCGCGCTCTTCATCAACCTCGGAAACCTTGCCTTCATAGTCGCGGAAAGGGCCGTCAATAATCTTGACAACGTCTCCTTCTCCAAGCTCGATTTTAAACTTCACCTCTTCTCCCTGCCCCATACGCGCCAGCAATGAGTCGATCTCTTCTTTTGACAGCGGTACGGGCGTGGAATTATCGCTGCCCACGAAACCGGTAACACGGGGGGTATTTCTGACCACATACCATGAATCTTCATCCATGATCATTTCCACTAAAACGTAGCCCGGATAGATTTTTTCCTCAACCGTTCTCCGTTTGCCGTTCTTGATTTTGATCTTCTTCTCTTTCGGAACGATAATACTGAAGATTTTGTCGTTCATTGCAAGCGATTCAACCCTCTGTTTTAAATAGCGGGCTACCGCATCTTCGTATCCCGAATAGGTGTGGACAGCATACCATGCCCGTCCAAGTTTATTTGTTTCAACTGCGTTCGTCTTCATATTGAAAGAAGGTTTCTTATGGCGTAAGAGAAAACAAGATCTAAGACGCCAAGAAAAGCCGCCGTAAGGAGTGACGCGCCGATTACGATAAATGTCAGCCGCACCGTTTCCTGGCGGCTGGGCCAATTGACTCTTTTTAATTCCTGAACCGCTTCTTTTAGAAATAATCTCAATTTTTGAAGCATATTTTATTATATATCCGTTTTACCCGTTTTGCAAGCCAAAATGCCCTTCCGAAATTATTTTTTTAAGATTTTCCAGCTTTTGGTTTTGGGGATGATCTTTTACAAGTTCTTCCAATATTTTTCCCAGTTCGTTCCGGGAGCGTTCAAGGGAGGTCGGCTGCTCGAATTTTTCTTCCGCCGATTTCATGGCGCTTATTACGCGTTCGAACATTTGGAAAATTTTGCCGCTTTTGCCGGCTTGCTGTTCCCATGTCGCCGGGTCGATGTCTACTATATAGATGCGGTTTTCTTTCTCGTCCTTTTTGTGTCCATATGAAAGTTGTTCTTCGTGAAAATCCCACCAGTAATCCCCGCCGTTACGATAAGTATCAAAATAATAACGACTCATTGCCGTGAAAAAGTGCTCAAATTTATCCTTCGCTTCGGGCGGTAATTTTTCGATTTTGGATAAATTTTCTCCGTAAATTCTGTCCGTGACGGTGAAGAGTTTAAGATACCCTTTTTCCTTGCCTATCACGTAATCAATGCCGGGAACGGCTATATTGTAATTATCCCGAAGCCCATAAAATACCGCTTTGCCTTTTTGCGCTATTTTCATTTCTTTGGGCATATCAAAAATTAATTCCCGTTCGCGCACCAACTTGTCCGGCGAATCTTTAAGTCGTTTTATATACTCTCTGAAGCCGGTTTCTTCCAAAGATTCTTTGAATGGCGCTTCGTGGGAGTTCGCTTCTTTCATACATAATATTATACATTAAAACCGCTTTTTATGCAAATTCGCGGCCCAATAATCCTACGGGGGTTGTCTTTCCGGATCAAAAAAGGTACAATGAAATACAATATGGAAATCTTGAAATACGGCAGGAACAAGTGGATACATTTTGAAAAAATATCGAAACAAGACCTCGACTATCTGAAGAAAAATTTTAATTTTCATCCCATCATACTCGATGAATTACTCCAGCCTTCCAGCCGCTCGCGTGTCGAAAGATACGACGATTATCTTTTTTTAACCTACCACTTCCCGCTTTACGATAAAAACACGCGTACTTCGCGCCGGGCGGAGGTCGATTTTTTAATTACCGAAAGCAATGTCGTTACGGTAAGCTACGAATCATTGGAGCCAATCAAGAATCTGCGGCATGCCTTGCAGAATAATTCGGTAATTAAAGACAGGGTCCGGAAAGAGGGCGCAGGCCTTCTTGCCTATTATATTCTTCAGGAGATCATCAATTTTTCTCTGCGACAACTGCGGCACATTCAAGAAAAAATAGAATTCATCAACACCCAGCTTTTCAAAGGCGCTGAGGATACGCTTCTTGAAGAGATTTCCTACATTAAGCGCGACATTCTGGAATACCAGATTATAACCCGTCCGCAGCAGATAATTCTTGATTCGCTGCGCGAAGTGGGAGAAAAATTCTGGGGTTCCAAAATGAAGATTTATCTGGCGGATTTGGACGGCGATTTTATGAAAATAACGCAGCTGGTAGAGCTTCACAAAGAAGCAATAGAAGGATTGGAAACCACCAATGCCCAACTTCTTAACGTAAAAATGAACAAGGTGATGCAGCGTTTCACCGTACTTGCGTTTTTGACTTTTCCGTTGATGCTTCTGGTTTCACTTTTTGATATTGACGCCGTTTCCAGGCCCATTATCGGGAAGCCGAATGATTTCTGGATTATTTTCGGAGGCGTTGTTTTGATAGTGATAATAATGTACTACTTTTTCAAAAAACGCGGCTGGCTTTAAAGTAAAAAGAAGTGTTAATTTACAATACTTTATCCGGTAAAAAGGAGGATATTACGGCATTGAAAAAGCGCTTGCTGCGCCTTTTTGTGTGCGGCCCTACGGTTTACGATTACTCCCACCTTGGACACGCCAGAACTTATTTGATGTTCGACGTGTTGGTTAATTATCTGCGCCATCGCGGTTTTGCCGTAAATTATCTGCAAAACATAACGGATATTGACGATAAAATAATCGAACGGGCGCATGAAGAGCGCAGAGACCCTCAGCGTTTAGCGCGCTTTTTCGAAAAGGCCTATTACCAGGATATGAGGGCGTTGGGCGTGAAAAACGTGAGTCGCTATGCGCGGGCAAGCGATTTTATCGAACAGATTCAAAATCAGATTCTGCGTCTTACTAAGAAAGGATATGCCTATCTGACGAAAAACGGCGTATATTTTTCCGTAAAAAAATCCAAGGACTACGGAAAACTTTCACGGCAAAATCTTGAAGCGCTCCGGCCGGGCTGGCGCGTAGAAGCCGATCCGGAAAAGAAGGATCCTCTCGACTTCGCCCTTTGGAAATTTAAAAAATATCCTTACGAACCTTCGTGGCCTTCGCCATGGGGCGAAGGCCGTCCGGGATGGCATATTGAAGATACTGCGATTGCCGAAGCGGATTTCGCAAGAATGCAATATGAGCTGCATGGCGGCGCCGTAGATCTGAAATTTCCTCATCATGAATCGGAAATCGCCCAAGCCGAAGCGATTAGCGGCAAAAAGCCGTACGTAAAAATCTGGATGCATACCGGCTTCTTGATGGTTGACGACGAAAAAATGTCAAAAAGTTTGGGTAATTTCATAACCATCCGCGACTTTCTTAAAAATTATCCTCCTGCCGTATTGCGCATGGCGTTTTTGAAATATCATTACCGTTCGCCGATAAATTATAACCACGGCGTCGTGCTTCAGGCGGCAAACACCGTGAATTCCGTTTCGGAATTTGTAAGCAAGCTGAATTTGGTTAAAAAAAACGGACGGATTGGCGCGGCGGTGGCGGACAAAATCAAGGCGGCCAAAGATGAATTCCTGGGGAAAATGGACGACGATTTTAACACTGCCGAAGCGCTTGCGACCATATTTAAACTCATCGGCAGTTTCCAGTCCCAGCTTTTGAGCTTAAACACCAAAGAAGCTGCCGCCATCAAGTTATACCTGAAAGAACGCCTCAAAATTCTCGGAATCGACGCAAGTTTTGCGCTGCCGCCCCCGGAAATAAGACGCATCGCTTCCGCCAGAGAACAGGCGCGCGTCAAAAGGGATTTTTCAAGGGCCGACCGCTTGAGAAAAAAAATCGAATCATTAGGATATATAATTGAAGATACCCCGCTCGGCCCGGCATACTGGAAAAACGTAAGTCCCGTTTAAAATTTTGAACACATGCCTAAAAAATTATCGGTGAAATTACCGCCTCAAGACATTGATGCCGAACAGTCGGTGCTTGGCGCGCTGCTTATAAATCAGGACGCGGTCATAAAAGTTGCCGATTTTATTGCGCCGGCTGATTTTTATAAGAGCAGCCACCAGCTCATCTATGAGACCGTTTTAGAGCTTTTTGAAAGGCGCGAACCGATAGACATTTTGAGCGTAACTTCCCGGCTGAAGGAAAAGGGTAATCTTCAGAAATCCGGCGGCACGTCGTATCTTACCGAATTGATTAATTCCGTGCCGGCCGCCGCTCACGTGGAACACTACGCAAAGATTGTGCGCGAGAAACGGGTGCTTCGCGACCTGATTTCGACATCCGCGGAAATTACCGAAAGCGCGTTTCAGCAGAACGAGGAACTCGATACGATTTTAGACAAGATTGAACAGAAAATATTTTCCATTTCGCAAAATTCTCCCGGTCAGAAATTTTTCCACATTGGCGAAGAATTGCCGGCCGCTTACGAACGTATTGAAAAAATCCACAAAGGAGACCGAAGTTCGCGGGGCGTTCCGAGCGGTTTTGCGTCACTCGATAACTATTTATCCGGTTTTCAGCGCGCCGATCTGATTATTCTTGGCGCGCGGCCGTCGCTCGGCAAGACGGCGTTTGCTTTGGATATAGCGCGGAATATTGCCGTACGAGCCAATCAGCCCGTCGGTATTTTTTCGCTCGAAATGTCCCGGGATCAGGTCATCGATCGTTTGATTGCCGCGGAAGCGAATGTGTCGTTGTGGGAGCTCAGATCGGGGCGTCTTAAAGACGAAATGGACTTCCAGATGATACAGCAGGCATTGGATCGTCTCTCTGCCGCCCCGCTTTACATTTACGATGTTCCATCCATGAATATTCTTCAGATGCGTTCCATGGCCCGCAGATTGCAGGTTGAGAAAGGACTGTCGCTTTTAATTGTCGATTATCTTCAGCTTATACAGCCGAGAACGGATTCAGAAAGCATGGTGCAGCAGGTTACGGAGATATCGCGCGGTCTGAAATCTCTGGCTCGCGAACTCAATGTGCCGGTGCTTGCCATCTCGCAGCTTTCCAGGAATATCGAACAGAGAGAAATTAAAATCCCGCGCTTATCGGATTTACGCGAATCCGGAAGTTTGGAACAGGATGCGGACGTAATACTTTTCATTTACCGCAAAGAGCAGAGTAAGGCCGTTCCGCCGACGGGAGATGACGTTACGGAGATTCTTATCGCGAAACACAGAAACGGGCCTCTTGGGGCAATAAAAATTAAATTTGATCCGGACAAAGTGTGCTTCATGAACGTTGATACCAGATACAATACCGAGGCCTAATTATGCCGGGCTAAAGTTATGCTCCCCGATTCAATAAAAAAGTTTATTGATATTTTTTCAAAGTTGCCGTCAATCGGGCCTCGTCAGGCCACGCGTTTTGCTTTTTATCTCGTAAATCTTGGAAAATCACAAATAAACGAAATAGCGGCGGCGGTTGCCGATCTTAAAAATCTTAAGATTTGCAAGGATTGTTTTTTCGTATTTGCACCATCCGGACGTTCCTCCGACCGCTGTTCAATATGTTCCGATCCTGCGCGCAAACGCGATGTTATTATGATTTTGGAAAAAGAAACCGATCTTTTGTCGATTGAAAAAACAAAAAAATTCAACGGCCGCTATCTGGTTTTGGGCGACTTAAAAAAAACAGGAATGCCGGATACGGCTCAAAAACTTCGCATTAAGTCGTTAAAAACCCATATAATCGATAATTTGAACGGCAGCGCGGAGGAAATAATCCTCGCCATTAATCCGACTACAGTCGGCGATTTGAGCGCCTCGCTTATAGCCCAGGAGTTAAAGGGGTATGCCAAAAAAATAAGCCGCCTCGGCCGCGGTTTGCCCACGGGCGGCGAAATTGAATTTGCGGACGAAGAAACGTTGAGCAGCGCGTTAGAACGCAGAAATTAAATTTTAATTTCTTGAATTTCCACTTCCGTAAAGGGCTGTCTGTGCCCTTTTTTCTTGCGATAGCGGGTTTTTGAATGGTATTTGAATACGATTTTCTTTCTGTCCCTCCCCTGTCTTAATATTTTGGCTTCAACGGAGGCGCCGTTTAGGTAAGGCATCCCCATTTTGACGTTATCGCCGTCTGCCGTTAGAAGGATTTTATCAAATTTAACGTTACCGTCATCGGCGGTTTTCAGTTTTTCAACTTTTATTTTTTGTCCCGCGGAAACGCGATATTGTTTGCCGCCGGTTTCAATTACCGCAAAAGACATGGATATGATGATAGCAATACTTGATTAGAAATGCAAATCGTGTTAAATAGATGGCAGTCTATTAAAAATAGGGTAAAAGAGACGCCTATGCGCAAATACAGATATTTGATTGCCGGAGCCGGAAGTCAGGGCCGAGCTATTGCCTATCGTTTAGCGCGATTTTCAGACACGGCTTGGATTACTTTGGCGGATACGAATGAAACCGCATTAAAAGAAGCACGGGGCAAGACCGACTGCAGCACTTCCATTGCGGGATTCGAATTCTTTTGCGGCAATCCGCTGGAAATACCGCATACGGAATTGGCAAAATATGACATCGTCATCAGCGCCCTGCCGACGAATTTAAATTACGAGTTGGCCAAACTTTGTCTGAAGGCGGGTGTCAACTATTGCGACCTTGGAGGGAATCTCGCGGTTACAAAAAAACTGCTGCGCTTGAATAAAAAAGCGCTTGAAAAACAGTTAAGTTTTCTTGTTGAATGCGGAATCCAACCGGGCACCGGAGCCGTTCTTATTAAGATAGGATATGCGATTATGGAGGCCCGCGCCAAAATCGACAAGATTTTCAGTTATGTGGGCGGCCTGCCGTGTAATCCCGGGAAATATCCGTACTATAAAAAACTTTTCAATTTAAAAGGTCTGTACGATATACTTTATGAACCGGCTTTGATCTTGAAAAATGGAAGGCCCCGCTTCGTCTGTCCGATGAAAGAAGAGGTGGAGAAATTTACCGTTGAAGATGTCGGGGTGTGCGAAGCTTTGACAACCGGCGGCTTGGGGTTGCTTCCTTACAACCTCAAAGGCATGGTCCGGGAGATGCGGGAAAAAACATTGCGTTGGCCCGAATTCTGGACTTTTGCGAAAAATACGCCGAAGGAAGATTTCATAAAATCTCTCGAAACGCTTTCTGCGCGCGATGACCCCGATTTCACTTATCTTGAAACCCAAATCATCGGCAGAGATGGAGAGAAAGAGGTTTCGGTTATTTTAAGCTTATACTGCAAATCGGATGATGTCTTCACGAGCATGGAGAAAGCGACCGGTTTCTCCGCGGCGCATATGGCTCGGATGGCCGCGCAAAGAAAATCGGCATACGGAGTTTTACCGCCGGAGGAGGCCTTGCCTCTGAACGACATTTTCCTGGAATTGAAAAAGGACTTTGACATCAAAACCCGCCTTAATGGTTAAGACGGGTTTTTAGTATCTCCACGGGATTCACCGCTATGCCGTTGATATATACGCCGAGATGAAGATTGAGACCGGTGGCTCTTCCGCTGCTGCCCGCGAGCCCGATTTTCCGGCCCATGCTCACATTGTCGCCCGGCACAACGAGAATAGCCGATAAATGCATATAAACGCTGTAGATGCCGTTTTTATGGTCAATAATAACGGTATTGCCTCCAAGCAGCGTTTCCTTGGCCAACACGACATTACCGCCGTTTATGGCTTTTACCTCGTCTCCGATATCAACTCTAAAATCGGCTCCCCAGTGGCGTCCTATTGCTCCCCCGCTTCTGCGAATCGTTCCGAATTCCGATGTCACTATAAGCGTATCAAGAGGTTTGGCGAAAGGAATAACAAGCGAATCGGCCGGATTCGTTTTGGAAAGAATAGATTCGATCTCGGCTTTTTCTTGTTGGTAGCGCCTCAATTCTTGTTTAGAGAGTTCCCTGAATTGCATCCGGCGTTCGGGAAAAGAATATGCCGTTATTGTGATTATTTCTGAAGCCAGTAGAATCTTCTGCCGCTTACTTTTATGCAGAAAAATGCGCAGAGAATATTGTCCTATCTGTGCGGATAGCGGTACGGCGATCAATGATGCCGCTTCGTAATCGGCGCTGTTTTCGGGATGGAAAAATTTGAATTTATTGCCCAAGAACTCAGCCTCGATATTTTGGACCGAAACCGTAACCGGAATATAACGTATGGCAACAGGAATAACGGCTCCCGGAATTGTTACGGTCTGTAGAATTTTTATGTCATTTTGCACCGCAGCCGAAGTTATTTTAAATATCAGAAAAAGAACAACAATTATGATCGAGCGCCGCATATTTCTATTGCGCATCGTAATTCCTGTTTTATTAAACTGCTAACCCAAAGTTTATAACAAAGCAAAAACCGCGTCCAACGCGGTTTTTGCAGTATGACAATTCTATTCCCCCAATAGCAGG
>CAZVKF010000013.1:0-5689 GCA_964627585.1 uncultured Candidatus Saccharibacteria bacterium
ATCCAGGCGTTCACTGAGATCTGAAAAAGCCGTATCCATTTGTTTGTACGTGCCGAAATCCTTTGAGGGATCGGGTTCGTGCGTCTGCGGCCGGTAAAGGTCGCGGATAAAGTCGTCAACTCTCTTGCGATCTTTCATAAAAAAATCCTCCCTTTCCGTGTTTGAAAACGTTAATTTATTTTTTAAGAAACTAGTTCCACCTTCGTGAAACCCGCGAATGCGCGCTTATTCCGTAGTGCATATTCGTGGATTTACGAAAATACCTCGACATGGCTCATTATAAAAAAGATATTCGGAGGGCGGCGGATTTGTTCCGCAACCCCCCGAATTCTTGCATGACCGTTAGGATGTTACTCCTGACGGTACTTAGGACGGCCCCACACGGTCGCGTTCTTCCGGTTTTCACCGGGACGCAGCGTCCGGCGCTCGTCGTGCTCCTCGCGGGAAGTGCGCGCTGGCCGCTCAAACATGGCGTCAAGGCGACCCTGATCGTCTCTCCGCTTCTGGTAAGCGGATTGACGGACCTCGATGGTCTTCGCGGCCCCGTCGCGGGTGTAGGTGTAGACCTTGGGCTTGTCGATCCCCCGCTTCCTGAGCGCGTTGACTGCCGAGAAGTAGGCGCGGCCGAGATGCGAGCGATTGTTCATCGACTCCACCTCTTTGCCGTCCTCCCGCCCCACGAAGTAGCGACTGCCGCAGAAGGCTTTGGTCTCCCAGCCGACCTGCTTACCGTCCGCGTTGTATTGCGGGATAAGCATGTGGCTGCCCATCACCTTGGGGTTCCCGTCCGGGTGGCGAGCCACCAGGTCGGAGATCTCCTTCGGCAATCCGGGGATCAGCGGCTTGTTGCTGTCTTCGTTCTCGCCCTCATCCGCACCGGAGATCACGAGCGTGGCGTGCTCCACGAATTTCTCACGCGCATGCTCTTCCGTGTCCGGATAGTCGCAGCTCACCTCGCCGACCGGGGAGACGATGATGTCCACCTCGTCCAAGGTCAGTTGGCGTTTCACGGCTTTCGCCGCAATGGTCAGCGCCGACTTTTTGACGAAGTAACGCCGTCCGTCCTCTATCAGCTTCTTCCACGCCCCCTTCTCCACCGGCGTCCTTTCGAGGTCAATCGTTTCCGACTGCGCCTCGACGGTCACGCCTGCCCTCTTCATCTCGCCCAGCTTGACCATGTCGGCCTCAGAAAGCTGAGGAACTCCTGAATTTTTCTTAGCCACAGGAACCTCCTTCTGGCTTCTCTAAAGAGTCATTATTAATGACATTTAACCGGCTGAATCGCCTTCTATCCGCAACGATTGCGGACATAGTTAAAGAGGTCAAGAAAAAGACCCAGGTTTAACGATCTGCGCATATTATAATCTATTGGAAAGATTTGTCAACCCTCCTTGACAAAAATATTGTAGCGGCCAACATCAGAATGTGGAAAGAGAACCAACCCGCGAAGAGCTTGATCGGTTGCTTCGGGAAAAAGAAGGTAAGGACATTAAAATCATTCATCCCGAAGAGGAGCGCCGCGAAAAAAATGCCGCGCGGAAAATATTCAAGCGGCGCGCCGAGGAAATTAAAAGCGGTCAGAAAAATTTTAAGTTCGAAAAGTAAAAAAATAAAATAAACTGCCTGCGGAAACCCGCGGCAGTTTTTTAATAATAATAGTTTACGGAATTTCAACCAGTTCTTTCGGAACGTCTTTTGCCAGATTTTTAAACTCTAGAATGCTCTCTTCATCCGACACCACCAAAACCGTGTCTTCGATGCGGCAGCCGCCGAGACCGGGGTAGTACAGGCCCGGTTCGATGGTGATGACGTTGCCGGCTTGCAGAATCTGATTTTTTTTCAAACTCACTCGCGGCGATTCATGAATATCAAGCCCTACGCCGTGCCCGGTGCCGTGGATGAACCCCTGCATTTTGCCGTTAACTTTTCCGGTTTTCCAGCCGTGTTTCTCAAAAAGCTGAACTACATGTTGATGGATGGTGTTGGCGTCAACGCCGGGACGAACGAGGATTTCCGCGCCGTGCTGGGCCGCAAGCACGATGTTGAACATTTTTTTCATGTCTTCGCTCGCCCTGCCTTTTACAAGCATTCTGGTCATGTCCGACCAGTAGTGTTTTTTCTTGGAGCGCGGGAACATGTCGCACACGATCAGGGTGTTGGGAACGATTGGGCCGTATCCCAGACAATGCGGGTTCGCGGCTTGTTCGCCGGAAGCGATGATGGTGGACTCGCAGGTGCATCCGCGTTTTACCACCTCCAGCTCAAAGATGTCCCGCAGCATCTCGGAGGTTACGATTTCGTCTCCAAGCGCTACCTTTCCGTTTTCTATCCTTGCGTCGGCGAGCGTCTTTTTTATAACCTCAAATGCCGCCTCCATCGCTTTTTGCGCGAACATTATGTCTTCTATCTCCTCCGGCGTTTTAACGGCTCGTTCCGGGAAAAAAGGTTCGTCCGCGAACCGCACTTTGAATTTTGAGTCCTTCAGCGATTTGTATAGTTTTGCGGGAAAATCGGCGGGGACGGACACGCGCTTTATGCCCAGTTCGGAAAGCAGGCGGCGGATAACTTTTGAAGCCGTCCGCGTTTCGTGTTTTTTCCAGAGGTCATTGTCCAGAAGTACGTCGTCCACCCGCGCTTCTTTTCGCGCCCGTTCGTATTCCAGCTGGTTTACGGCAATGTACTTTCTGCCCTGCCATTCCACAAAAACAAATTCATCCGGGGCGTCAAATCGGGTAGCCCATAGAATGTCGGAATTCTTGGCCGGCGAGGCGTAAATAAGTTTCGCGGTCTCTTGCTTCATTACGTCCCTCATTTTATGTTATTTAAGAATAGATACATATTAGCTACTATAAATAGTGATGACAAGCCGCAATAGAAAAATAGTAGTAATCGGAGGGGGCACCGGGGTTTTCACGGTATTAAGCGGTCTCCGTAACTATTTCAGCGATCTTACCGCTATTGTTACCATGGCCGATGACGGCGGTTCAACCGGAATTTTACGCGAAGAGTTCGGCATCCTGCCGCCGGGCGACGTGCGCCGCGCCCTAATTGCGCTCTCCGGCTCCGACAATAAGATTCTTTCCGAACTTTTCAACTACCGCTTCATGGAAGGAAGCGGTTTGAGGGGACACAACTTCGGCAACCTGATGCTTACCGCCCTTGAGAGGATTACCGGCAACTTTCAGAAGGCGATTGACCAGGGCGCAAAAATTTTATCGGTGCGCGGCCGCGTTGTGCCGGTGACGCTTGAGAATGTACGGCTCGTTGCCGAATTGGAGAACGGTCAGATTGTCCGCGGAGAAACGAATATAGACATACCGCGGCATGACGGCAGATTAAAGATAAAGCGGGTTCGGCTTTTACCCGAAGCCGGGATTAACCCTTCGGCGAAAGAAGAGATAATGCGCGCCGACGGCGTTGTCATCGGACCGGGCGATCTTTATACCAGCTTGATCCCGAATCTCCTCGTGCGCGGCATGAAGGACGCGCTTCTGAAAACCAAAGGCAAGGTCATTTATGTCGTAAATTTGATGACAAAATTCGGAGAAACAAACGGCTTTCGCGCTTCGGATTTTCTCAGAACCGTGGAAGATTACATTGGCAGGGGTATAATTGATTATGCAGTTGTAAACGGGAAAAAGCCGGCGCCGGAACGCCTCCGTCCCTACATTATGGAAAAAGCCGGATTTGTGGAAGTGGACCGGGAAAATTTCGGCGCCAAGCCGATTTTAATAAGCGCGGACCTTATGCGTTCGCGCGGCATGATACGGCACGATTACGAAAAAACGGCGAGAATTATAAGAAAACTTTTATAAATGCTTTTATCGCGAGACCTCATATTAAAACACCTCGAGCGGGGAACGATTATTATTAATCCTTTCGACGAACGCAAACTTAAAACGACGAGTTACGACGTTTCGCTTGGAGAGTGGTTTTGGCGCGAGAATCATCCCGCCGGCCGCGCCTCGGTGCATAATATGTATGATGAAGAATCCACGAAGAAGGTATGGACCGGACCTTTTCGCGCCGAGCCGGTCGGCGATTTAAAAGATCGGCTCGGTTTTGAGATTAAAAATATTCCTCATGAGGCGCGGGTGATCGTGCTCGGCCCCGGCGAGACAATTCTCGCTCATACCGAAGAGTTCATCGGTGGACGTGATATTGTGGTGGCGAAAATGTATGCGCGTTCATCATTGGGGCGTAACTTTGTCGAAGTGTGCAAGGATGCCGGCTGGGGCGATGTCGGGTATTTCAACCGTTGGACTATGGAGATTACGAATAATTCGCAGCATTATTCCATTCCGCTTGTGGTGGGACGCCGCATCGCTCAGATGGTGTTTTATGAAGTTGCGCCCCTGCGCCATAAGCCGACCGATTACGTTGCCGAGAAAGGGAAGTACCAGGACTCTTCGGAACTCGAAGAACTCAAAAAATCGTGGAATCCGCACATGATGACTCCCAAGATGCATCTTGATTGGGAGATTAAGGAAAGCTCCTGAGGTTTTAATAAATGAAGAAACTTAGAAGTATTATACTTATAAGTATTGTTCCCAGGAGGTTCGGCCAGAAAATCTTTTTGTCTTTTTGGAAATGTCCGTAAAGCGTGTAGCTGGCCCATGACCAAAGGGCGAGAAGAACCATCCAGAAAGAAAGCCCAGCCGTGCTCTTGTGCGTAAAAATCAGGCGCAGCTGGTCCGAGTAGCCGAAACCCGCCAGCGTTACGGTGGCCAAAAGCGTTGACCAGCGGATAATTTCAAACATAATTCCAGCATAACGTAAAGATTTTTATTGTTCAATCCGGCCGTTTTGACTATTATGGAGATACCATGAATTATGGACATATCAAAAAAAACGATCCCGAACTGTATCGGCTTATAGCGGCGGAAGCGAAACGTCAGAAATACACCATTGATCTCATCGCCTCCGAAAACATAGCGCCGCAGGAAATTCTTGAAGCGCTTGCTTCGCCTTTCATAAACAAGTACTCGGAGGGTTACCAAGGCGCGCGCTATTATCCGGGATGCGAGAATTACGACAAACTTGACGATCTCGTCGTTGCCCGCGCCCTTCAGGCCTTCGGTCTCGATGCCGAAACGTGGCACGTTAACGTTCAGCCGCTGTCCGGAGCGCAGGCAAACTTCGCGATTTATGCCGCGTTGATGGAAGCGAACGGCAAGTTGATGGGTATGGAACTTTCCGCCGGCGGGCATCTTTCGCACGGGCACAAAGTTTCTTTTACCGGAAAATTCTGGCAGCCGGTTCATTACGGGGTTGATCTGAAAACCGGGCTTATCGATTATGGCGCCCTGGAAGACATCGCGCTTAAGGAAAGACCCGACGTTATCGTTTCCGGGTTTTCCTCGTATCCGCGCGCAGTTGATTTCGCGCGTTTCGGGGAGATCGCGATGAAAGTCGGCGCCTATCATCTTGCGGACATTTCGCATATCGCGGGCCTCATCGCGGCCGGAGCGCACCCGTCGCCTTTTCCTTACGCCGACGTAGTCATGACGACTACTCATAAAACGCTTCGCGGTCCGAGGGGGGCCGTGATTTTCGTAAACCGCAAATCAGAAGCCGCCGCTAAAAAAGGCGTTGATGTGGTTAAGGCAATAGACCGCGCCGTTTTTCCGGGTTTGCAGGGCGGACCTCATAATAATGTTCATGCGGCCAAGGCGGTGATGTTTCATCT
>CAZVKF010000013.1:5699-13474 GCA_964627585.1 uncultured Candidatus Saccharibacteria bacterium
TCACCTGGCTGCGCAGCCGGAATTCAGGGCGTATCAGGAGCAGGTTGTCAGGAATGCGCAGGCGCTTGCAGACGAACTTGGAAAATTTGGGGTGGGTATAGTTAGCGGAGGGACCGACACGCATCTTTTGCTGGCCGATGTGCGGGGTTTGGGCATTGACGGAATGGAGGCGCAGAAGCGGCTCGAGGCGGTCGGAATAATAGCGAACAGGAATTCCTTGCCCGGCGACGCTTCGCCGTTCAAACCCTCAGGGGTTCGCTTCGGCACGCCCTACGTTACTTCGCGCGGCATGAAAGAAGAGGAAATGCGCGAGGTGGCGCGTCTTATAAACGAAACCCTTTCGGGAAAAAATAAAAAAGAAGTTAAAGTTGCCGTTAAAACTCTCTGCTGTAAATTGCTATGATTACTTTATAATGCCGGTTATTGACGGCAAAAAAATTGCTGCAGAAATTGTCGCGCGGCTTAAGAAGCTGCCAAAGCCGAATAAAATTTTGGCTGCAGTTTACGTCGGAGACAATCCCTCTTCAGCCGCTTTCCTGCGACAAAAGAAAAAAATCGCCGATGAACTTGGTATCGAATTCCGCTCGCATCAGTTCGATGAAGCGTTGAGTCAGGACAGGTTGCGGGAAGAGATCGGAAGAATTTCAAAACAAGGCGTTGTCGGCGGCGTGATTGTGCAGTTGCCGTTGCCCGCGAAGTATGGCCGTCAGCCGGTTATTAACGCCGTCGATCCCGAGAAAGATGTCGACTGCATCACCGAGCGGATGCTCGGAAAATTTTACACCGGCCGTTCGCCGATTGTTCTGCCCGCAGTTGGAGCGGTTGAAGAGATACTAAAAGCTAAAAGCTATAAACTAGAAGCTAGTCGGGTTGCCGTTGTCGGTCCGGGCTTTCTTGTCGGCAAGCCGATAGCGAATTGGCTGATGGGCAGAGTCCGTGAACTTTATATTTTAGATAAGGGAAGCGATCTCGATCTTTTGACGGGAGCAGACCTGGTGATTTCCGGCGTTGGCCAAGCCGGGTTGATAAGGCCAGAAAGGTTAAAAGAGGGTGTTGGTGTTATTGATTTCGGGATTAGTTATGTCGACGGCAAAATGCGCGGCGACTTTGAGTCGGCAGAACTAAAAGCTGCGTGGTACACTCCTACTCCCGGCGGAACGGGGCCGATTGTGGTTGCCAAACTGTTTGAGAATTTTTATACTCTTTGCGGTCTAAACCCTAAACCCTAAACCCTACTTTATCGTTTCTATCACTTTCTTTTTTATCGTTTCCAGAAGTTTTTTATCCTCTTTTAGGCGTAGCCGTACATTGTCAAATCCAGTGCCGAGGCGTTCGCCCTCAAATGTATAACTCGCGCCCGATTTCGTTACCGCGCCGGCCACGATCGCGGCATTCAGGACATCGCCTTCGTAGGAAATGCCCTCGCCGAACAGGATGTCAAATTCGGCGGTTTTGAAAGGCGCCGCCACTTTATTTTTGGCAACCTTGGCTTTAACCCGGCTGCCTACTATATCTTCTCCTTTTTTGACTTGCGCAATTCTGCGGACGTCTATACGCACCGAAGAGTAGAACTTCAAGGCACGGCCTCCGGGGGTTGTTTCCGGGTTTCCCCACATAATGCCGATTTTTTCGCGAAGTTGGTTGATGAAAATGATAAGGGTGCCGCTTTTCGCCGCGATCGCAGTGAGTTTGCGGAGCGCCTGCGACATCATGCGCGCCTGCAGTCCTACGTGTGTTGCGCCCATTTCTCCTTCTATTTCCGCTTTGGGCGTGAGCGCGGCGACGGAATCAACCACCACGACGTCAATAATGCCGGAACGGACCAAGCTCTCCAATATATTTAACGCCTCTTCGCCGTTGTCCGGCTGGGATATTAGAAGATCGTTGACTCTGACCCCCACCTTTGCGGCGTATTCCGGATCCATAGCATGTTCGGCGTCAATGAATGCCGCTTTGCCGCCTCGTTTTTGCGCCTGCGCCACGACGTTTAAGGCGAGTGTTGTTTTGCCGCTTGATTCCGGACCGAAGATTTCCACTATGCGTCCTTTCGGCAAGCCGTTTACTCCGAGGGCGATGTCCAGCGAGAACGAGCCGGTCGGAATTGTGGCCACGTTGATTTTCGGCTTTTCGCCGAGTTTCATAACCGCGCCCTCGCCGTATTTTTCTTTGAGGGATGCAAGCAGGTTCTCTAAATCTTTGGACTTGTCATCCCTTTTTTCTTTTGGCATATTTTTAAATCTTATATCTTAAATCTTTTTTGTCTACGGCTGATAAATTATTTGTTTTCGCACCGACGTTTCGCGTCCGAGAAAACGCGTCGCTTTAATCTCGATCGTGTTCAGCCCCGGCTCGAGGTAAACCTCTTTGTTGAATGTACCGTCGGATTCGGGGACGATGTTTTCGCCGTTGATGAAGAGTTTGTCTTTGGGACTTACGATTCCGGAAACCGAGAATGAGGGCTGGTTAACGATAACCAAGCTCGCCGTCATCGGATTTGTGATTTTTATTTCCGGAACGCCGAGAAGTTTATTGAACTGGAATCCTCCGTAGAGGAGAAGAGCGATTGCCGCCGTACCGAGCAAGAGCTTGCTTCTGGATATCGTTTTGACGGCGAAGCGGTTGCGCGGCAGCTGATCTTCGGACCCCGAACTTTTTAATAAGTGGCCGTTTTTATAGAGTTCCCAGAATTCGTTGCCGTCCGAATCCAGAACTTGTGCGATTTTATTTAAATAACCGCGAACGTAAGGAAGCGGCGGAAGTTTTTCCGACTGTCCTTCGAGAATCGCCCCGATGTAGCGTTCCTGAATGCCCGTAAGAACCGCAAGCTTCGCCTCGTTCAACGAGCGTATGTCCATTTGCTCTTTTAGTATTTCTCGCAAGTTTTTTTGCCCCATATTTTTAGTTGCCGGTCTTTTTTATGTAAACTTCACGCGGTTTTGCGCCGTCTCCGGGTCCGACTATGCCTTTTTCTTCCATGATATCCAGTAATCGCGCCGCGCGCGCATAGCCGAGCTTCAAACGGCGCTGCAGCAGAGACGCGGATGCTTTTTTGGCGTCGCGTACAAGCTCCACCGCTTCATTGTATAGCGGATCTTCCGAATCGTCTCCGGCATAATTTTCAAATATACCCTCATACTTATCCGCGGCTGTGGCTTCTCTGTCCGCGTCGAACTCAAGAGTTTCCGGCTCCCGCCATTCGTTATTGTCGCGTATGAAATCGGCGACCTTCCGGATTTCTTCTTCGGAGATGTAGGCGCCCTGGATTCTTTTCGGCTTTGACGATTCCGAAGATACAAAAAGCATGTCTCCGCCGCCGAGAAGTTTTTCCGCGCCGGCGGTATCGAGGATGGTTCTTGAATCAACCTGGCTTGCGACTTGAAGAGCGACGCGGCTGGTGATGTTGGCTTTAATCAGGCCGGTGATGACTTCAACCGAGGGTCTTTGGGTTGACAGTATAAGGTGTATGCCGGTTGCCCGCGCCATTTGCGCTATGCGCACTATTGATCCTTCAACCTCGCGGCCGTACTGAGCCATTAAGTCGGCCAGTTCATCCACGATGATAAGTATATAAGGAAGGTGATCCGTTTTATTTTTGGTATTGTAACCCTGGATGTCTCTGGCGCCGGCCTTCAGAAGTGTTTCGTAGCGTTTTTCCATTTCCGCTATCGCCCATCGGAATACGGTCACCGTCTTTTTGGCGTCGGTGATGACCGGAGCTACGAGATGAGGGATGCCTTCGTACGCCGAAAGTTCCACGCGTTTCGGATCTATGAGCACAAAGCGTAATGTCGCCGGAGAATTTTTATAAAGGAGCGAAGCGATGAGCGCGTGAATGGCGACTGACTTTCCGCTGCCGGTTGCTCCGGCTATAAGAAGGTGCGGCATGCGGCTGATATCCGCAAAAATCGGTTCGCCGCTTACATCTCTGCCCAGAGCGAAACTGATCGCTCCGGAGTTGGAGAAGTCCGGATAAGACATCAAGCTGCCGAGCCGGACAAGCGCCGCAGATTTATTCGGGACTTCAATGCCTACGAGCGATTTTCCGGGAATCGGCGCTTCAATGCGTATGGGGTGGCTGGCCAGAGCCAACGAAAGGTCTTGATTTAAGGCCGTTATTCTTGAAAGCTTGACTCCTTCGGCCGGTTTGAGGGTATAGCGGGTTACTTTGGGTCCGACGTTGATCTCTCCCATATCTACCGGAATGCCGAAGCTGTCGAGGGTGCGTTTGATTATGTTCGCATTCGCGCGCAGATCGCCCGGCGAGGGTTTATCAATGCCGGCCTTGAGAAGCGAAGGCGTAGGCATTACGTAATCCTTCGGTATGGGCGGCGCCGCAGTTTTTTTAATTTTGGCCGCGGGCGTTTTTTTAGTTTCTTCCCTCGATTCGTCGGCCGCAATTTGCGGGATCGGCTGTGCCGCAGGCGTTTCTGCGGTTTTTATGAGCAGCGTTTCATCTTGTTCTCGCTTTTCTCTTTTAGGCAGGCGCAGTTTCAGCGGAACGTTCAGCGTAACGAGAAGCGAAGCGGCCATAACCGTAAAGCCGATTACGAGTGCGGCCGAATAACCGAATGGAACCTGGATTGTTCCTATAACTGACCCGGTAAGGCCGCCTCTTTGCGGAAAGATGATATCGATGACGCCGAGACCGGAGACGATAAATGCCGCGGCGCCGCTTAATGTAAAACCGATGAATTTTTCTTCATGGGAAAACAGGAACACGACCGCGATTACAGTCATGAGAATGGGCAGCAAGTAAAAGCCCCAGCCGAAAAGATTATTCAGCGCGCCGAACAACACCGCGCCGAGCGGCCCGGCCTTGCCGATACTGCTCAGGAAAAGCACGATTGCGATTCCCAGAAACGCTATCGCGAAGGCGCTTTTTTTGGTGTCCGGATGCAGGCGGGAAGATCTTGTTTTTTCTGGTTTTTCGCCCTCTTCTTTTTTATCGTATTTTTTATCTTTGCGCATCATTAACTCATTTTCATTTAATCTAAAAATGGCCGAAATTGCAAACCCGTATTAGAATTAAATCAATGCAGATCAATCCGACAATTTTCAGAGAATATGATATTCGCGGAAGAATTGATCAGGCCGGAGAACTAACTGACGATAATATTATTTTGATTAATCGTGGTTTTGCAACATTTCTCAAGCGTCGCGGAATCGCCGATGCCGTTGTCGGCTGTGACAGCCGTTCCTACTCGGGGCGAGTAAAGAACAAAACTATTGAAGCGTTGGTTGCATCAGGCATTAATGTTATTGATATTGGTGAAGTCCTTGTGCCGATTTTTTATTTCGCGCAATTCTTCTTAAAAAAACAAGGAGGGGTGATGATAACGGCTTCGCATAACCCTTGGGGGTGGAGCGGTTTTAAACACGCCTATGATTATTCCACAACCTTCGTTCCGGAAGACATGAAGGAGCTCCAGGAAATTGTTGAGCGAGAAGATTTTTCTTCTGGCGAGGGTGTTTACCAAAGCGTGCCTAATATTTTGGGAGAATACGAGAAGGATGTGTTGGCGCGCGTCCGAATCAAGCGGCCACTTCGCGTGATTGTTGATGCGGGGAATGGGACGGCGGGACCAATTGTTCCCAATATACTTCGGAAAGCCGGATGTGAAGTGTATGAGCAATATTCCGAAGTAAGCGAGATTCGGCATCATGAAGCGAACCCAAGCACTATGGAGATGCTCCAAGCGATGATAGATGGCGTTAAAAATAAGTCCGTAGATATCGCGCTGGGCTTTGACGATGACGGTGATCGGTTGGGAGTGGTTGATGATGCAGGAGAAATTGTATGGCCAGATAGAATTCTTATTCTACTTGCGCGACTTATCCTTACGCAAAATCCCGGTGCGAAAATCGTCTTCGACGTGAAATGCACAGAAGCATTGCCCGAAGACATTAAGGCGCGCGGAGGCATACCGATTATGTGGAAAACCGGCCATTCCTACATTAAAGCGAAAGCGAAAGAAGTAGGCGCCGCTCTTGCGGGGGAACGCTCCGGCCATATTTTCTTTCGATCCGGTTATTACGGCTTTGATGACGCGGCCTTCGCTGCGCTGAAACTGCTTGAATTTCTTTCCTCGGAGGCGGGGTCTCTTTCGGATATTATTAAAACTATTCCTCGCTACATTACCTCGCCAGTTTGGCACGCTCCATGCAGTGATGAGAAAAAGTATGAAATTGTCGAAAAAATCAGCGCAGAGTTCAAGCGGGAGCTCGACCCCGAAAAGATTATTGATATCAATGGAGCGCGGGTGTATATCGGAGACGGATGGGGGCTTATCCGGGCCTCATCCAATGTTCCGGCGCTGGTTTTGGTTTTTGAAGCGAGAACAGAAAGCGGTCTTGAAAAAATTGAATCCATATTCCGGGGAAAACTTTCTCGCTATCCGGAAGTAGGAAGCGAATGGGTTAGCGGTTAACGGGATTGACTTTATCGCCCGTCCGCGCTTTAATTGGTGTCAATGCAATACGCTTTTCGCGATGCTTCGGGTTCGCAGTTGACCATCTCGCAGGTGGTGGGGGAGGTTCTTGGTTTCATGCATGCGAGTGAAAGCGCCCGCTATAAAATTACAGTCGGTACCGACTCTCTTCTCGCGGCTGATCATTCGGCCGATTTTGTTACCGCAATTGTCGTACACCGCGTCGGAAACGGCGGGCGTTATTTCTGGCGCCGCATTGAACTTGATAAATTCCATACTCTTCGCGACCGCATTATCCGTGAAGTATTGCTGTCGCTTGAGATCGCCAAGGCGTTGCTGGAGGTTTTGCGGAACGTTGATGCGCCCTCTTTTGATTTTGAGATTCACGCCGACATCGGCGAGAAAGGCGAAACGAGAGCCGTAATGCAGGAAGTGCTCGGCATGATCCGCGCTTATAATTTTGAAGCCAAAACCAAGCCGGATAGTTATGCCGCGACAAAGGTTGCGGATCGGCATGTGTAATTATGGATCCCGTTAGAGACAACATTTTATGATCTCTAAAAAATCTTTAATTACATACGTAAAAAGTCGATTGCTATTCAAACGACGTATTTACGGTCGTCTAAAGACGACCTGTCTCTAACGGGATGGATAAAATTGTCATAGACATTGAAACAAAGAACACGTTCGCTGATGTGGGGGGTCAGGCAAACTTAAAAGATTTGGAAGTTTCTCTGATTGGCGTCTATTCGTACCGCCAAGACAGATTTTTAGCCTTTACCGATAAGGAGCTAGACGATGCGGCGCGTTTTCTTCAGAATGCGGGATTGCTGATCGGTTTCAGCATAAATCGTTTCGATATACCTGTGCTCGCGAAATATTTTTCGTTTGACATAGCGGCGCTGCCCACCATAGACATATTGGAAGAGCTGGAAATATCAATGGGCAGGCGCATAGGTTTGGACCTTTTGGCCAAAACCAATCTTGGCGTCGGCAAGACGCATCACAGTTTGGAAGCGACGCAGCTTTACCGCGACGGCGATATCGAGGAGCTGAAGAATTATTGTCTCAACGACGTTAAGATAACAAAAGAACTTTACGAGCTTGCCGAGAGGCAAGGTCATCTTCTGGTGCCGGAAAGGACAACCGGCCAGCTGGCGAATGTTCCTCTCAACTGGAAAGAGAAGTTATTGGACGTGAATTTGATGCAGAGCTTATGGTAGTTCTAGTCCATTACGGCGAACTCGCGCTCAAGGGCACGAATCGGCCGTTCTTTGAGCGGCTTTTGCGCGAAAATATTTCCGAGATTCCTGCTTTTGCCGGCTGTAAGTTCCTAAATATGGGCGG
>CAZVKF010000014.1:0-2115 GCA_964627585.1 uncultured Candidatus Saccharibacteria bacterium
GCCACGCCTGTTTCGTCGCAGCTTGTTTCAATAGCGAGAATTTTCATATGGTGCCCGGGGTGGGATTCGAACCCACAAGCCCCGTTAGGAGCCAAGGATTTTAAGTCCTTTGCGTAAACCGTTCCGCCACCCGGGCGGGCATATTTATTCGCGTTTACTTTTTAGTAACGACACAAATTCCTCCAGATGAGCTTTAGCGGCAGCTCTATCTTTTGCAACTTTCGCTTCCATCTCAACCTCATACCATTGGTCCTGTAGTTCGGGCAACTTATCATAGAGATCGGAATAATCATCCAATTCCTGCAAAAGACCCTCGATTTCCGCATCGATTCTTTCTATGTCTTCCGGCGATTTTGGTTTTGGAAATTTTTCCATGATGCTTAGATGCTTAAACACGTACTCCGACCTTTATGAGGCCACGGCGGGAATTGCACCCGCGTATGAGGGTTTTGCAGACCCTTCCCTTGCTACTTGGGTACGTGGCCATGTTTTAATTCTATTTTTGAAGCAGCGCTTTTTCAACAGCGGCCGCATTTTCAAATCCGTAATCCTCGTGAAACTCAATTCGCGGCATCGGCTTGATATTCAATTTCCTTGAAAGCATAAATTGCAGTTTCCGCACATTGGCGCCAAGAACCGACTTGGCTTCTTTGAATTTTTCGGACGGATAAACGCTGAATTTTACAACCGCATGTTCAAGCTTATCTTTAACTTCGACGTCCGTTATCGTAACGAGATAACCGCTGAATTCTATTTCCTTCGCGAGCAGCAAAGTTAATTCTTTTTGAATTAAAGCGCCGACGCGCTGCGGCCGGAAAGTCCTCATTATCGGTATATCAAATGATCTCCCTTTTCTATGGTTATGCCGGAGTCAATCAAAATGCCTCCCTCTTTCCCTTCCCGCAATTCCGTAACGTCTTTTTTTTTTTTTTTACGATTCAAAAGCCTGCCCTCGCCAAGCTGCTGTTCGCCGCGCCGGACTTCAACGCGCCCGTGCGTCCTCAAACTGCCTTTGATCATTCGTCCGCCGACAACCTGCTTATTCCCCCTTTTGCTGAAAGTGGCGAGGATCTCCAGTTCGCCTTTTATTTCCTTTACGCCCTCTTTCATTATATCCTCAACCGCCTTCACGAGCTCATAGATGATTTCCGAGGAAATAATCCGAACCTCGTTATTTTTTGCGAGCGTTTCCGCTTGTTTGCTGACTTTGGTCTTAAAACCGCAGATTACGGAGCCGGACGAAATCGCAAGATTAACATCGCCGTCCGTAATATCCCCCACCCCCTCGTCAATAATCTGGATTTTATTCCCAGGCATAGCTTTCAGAATATCGGATATCGCCTCCAGCGAGCCGGCCACATCCGCCTTGATAATTAGTTTAACGATTTCAGTGTCTTTGCCGCCGGCGGCCGGATGCGAAACCATAACCTGCGCAGGCGTCTTCTTCGGAACGATTTCAACCACTCCCAGGTTAATTTTCCCGGCCACGAATTCCTCGCCGACCTGGGGCAGATTTTCAAAACCGATTATCAAGGCCGGGCTTGAGGGCTCAAGCTTTTTGACACGCGCGCCTAAAAAGTTTTCAAGAATTTTAACGCGGCCCGACGCGGTCGGAGTCGCTATTTCGTCCCCTTGCCGCAAAATGCCGTCTTTCAAAACCGCCACAACCTCAATGCCTCTTTTGCTCCCAAGCTTCGCCTCAATGACTACGCCGCGGGCTTTGGCCGAGGAATCATAGGTAAGGCCCTCCACTTCGGCGGCAAGCAGCAGCAGATCCAGAAGCTCATTCACGCCCTGGCCGGTTTTCGCCGAAATCTCCTGCCAGCTTACGCCGCCGCCAAGGCCTTCAAGCAAAACGCCGTTCTTCAGCAAATCATTTTTCGCCCTGTCGGAATTGGCGTTGGGCTTGTCAATCTTATTTATCGCCACTACAAACGGCGTTTCGGTCTCCTGGAGAATCTTTATACTTTCAAGGGTTTGCGGTTTCACGCCATCGTCCGCGGCCACTACCAAAATCGCAAGATCAGCAACGTTTGCGCCGCGGGCGCGCATTTTTGAAAACGCCTCATGGCCCGGAGTATCAATGAAAGTTATTTTTTTGCCGTTATGTTCAAT
>CAZVKF010000014.1:2125-13042 GCA_964627585.1 uncultured Candidatus Saccharibacteria bacterium
GATACGCTTTCCGTTATGAGTTATTCCATAAGCTCCGATGGATTGCGTAATCCCGCCGGCTTCTTTGGCGGTTACGTTCGTTTTCCGTATGTAATCAAGAAGCGTGGTCTTACCGTGGTCAACATGCCCCATCACGACCACGATAGGCGGCCGCGACTCTAATTTTTTTTCTTGTTTTGCCGTCATTATTTCTATAAAATACCAGAAAACCTTGTTTTTAACAAGTTTTTCTTCTATGATTAAAAAGTTTTAAGGAGGGTTGCGGCGAATGGTAAGCCAGCAGTTTGCTAAACTGCGAGGGCCTTAAAGCCCTCTGTGGGTTCGATTCCCACACCCTCCGCCAGTTAGGAAAAAAACATTTAGAACGCATCTTTGGAGACGAATTTTTATTTACGGTTTTCGGGCATTGCCGTCATGCAGTGGATCGTCTATCTTCTCGCAACTTCAAAAACGGATAAACTCGCTCTCGTGGTATTTATCCCGCTCGCGCTCATAATGGACGTCCTACTGTATTCTGTTTTTCGAACCCTGCATGGCAATAAACTGATCATCAACGAATCCGATATTAAATATTACGAAAGAGGGGTGAAAACGGAAATTCCCTACACTGCGATTACTAAGATAGATATGGGGATGAGCCGCGATTATTATCTTAGGAGCGGTACGATCCGGACGCCGGTTATTCATTACTCAAGTGGCGGAAAGAACAAGGAATTCGGTTTGCCTCATTGGATGAATCGGAAAGAAATTCTTAAAACAATACTGCCCCATATCAAACAAGAGATTATTTCAAACGGGGAGAAAAAGACAATAACCGTAAACGGCAGAGGCATTTATCATCCGGGGTGCGACGGTGATTATACCAAGGTGGGCGAATTGAATGTAATTGATTAAAAATGCCCCCGGTATGGGGGGCATTGTCAGGTTTAAAATGAAAACTCGAGTATTTCGCCGTTTCTGGATGAAATCACTTCTATATTCTTATTTAACCTTCGCACGCGCTGCCTGAGACCCTCGTGAGATTCCGGTTCTCCGTGGACTGTCACGACTCTTCGCGGATTCAATTGACAAATCCACCGCGCAACCTTATTGCCGTCGCTGTGCCCCGATAGTTTAAACGGGAGCACATCGGCGCGAATTCGCCGGTTCTCTGTCCATTCCTTAAGACGGCGGCCTCTGCCGCGATAACCTCTCTTCACAACCTGATGGGAAAACGATATTTGTTCTCCTTTTTCGAGTTGCAGAAGCTTCCGGCCCTGCGTTTTACTTGCCTGATACCCGGGGATAATAATGGCGTTTCTGGAATCCCCAATCAGCTCCTCAACATAAAAAACAGAAGGCCCGGCCTCTAACATTCCGGATGAACTGACAATGACCGCGGGCGCGGCTTGATACACCAATTCCTCGCGGTAAAATTGAGCGTCTCGCGGAGAATCTCCACCTACCAAGAAAAGCGACCCGAAATCTTCCATACGAAAAGGTTTATCTTCCTCGCACCATGGCGTTCTGTCCGCGTAGAGGCGCGTGAAACTTCTTCCCATCCCGTCTATGTTCGTAAAAAATCCGGCTTTCGCCAACGGCAGAGCAATGTTTGCAAGAGTGGAAGCAAAATGCGGAATGATTATTTTACCGCCGCGCGCTAAAACATTCCTCACGGTGTCCACCAATCTTTTTTCTTCCATCGACCGATTGGGAATCTCGCGATTGCCGTAAGTGCACTCAACCACCAAGACATCCGGGTTGAGAAAATCTTTCGGAATGCCGGCGCCTCTCACCAAAGCTTGCTCATCCAATGATATGTCGCACGCATGCACGACCCGTGTCCCATCGGGGAAAACAATTAAGAACATTGCCGCCCCGGGCTTATGTCCCGCTGAACGAAACGACATCATGTGTCCCGGCAAGGGCTCAAACCAAGAAGTGTCCAGGATGAATTCGGCGCGGAGGGCAAGATTATCAATGTCTTGATAGTCAAACGCCGGTGGTTCCGGCTTCAAACCCCGCAACGCATCGATTTCCGCCCGCAAAGAAGAGATTTTTATCGAATCGCGAAGCTGCAATTGCATTCCTTCGAAAGCGGTCTCTGTCATCAAAACTCTCGACTCGGGATGCTCCCGCGCATACAACGGCATCCCGCCGCAATGGTCAAGATGGTCATGCGACAAAACAAAAAGCGGCAGTTCGTCTTTCGATGTTTCAAGGTACTTGATATTCTTTTCCGACTGAATCGCGCCGTAATCGATACCAATCGTACCGTTATGCGTGTAGTGGGAGCCGCCTATGCAGTCACCCCCGCCGTACGCAACAAACGTCCATTTCTTCATCAACAATCACTCTCCTTTCTGGATTTTTAATCTTCCTTCTTATATCAAAATTATCCGCAAAAGTCAATCCCGCCGTCCCCTATTTGGGGTTGCAATGGAAATCTGGTACAATAAAACCATGAAAAAGATTACCGTAATCTTCCTGCTAATTTCTTTCTTGGGCGCAGCATCGCCCGTCTACGCTTCGCTGGGCTTTTTCAAGCCGAGCTCAAAGCTATATTTTCTCCAGCCCGCGCTTGAATCGACAAGATTATTTTTCACTTTTTCCAGACAAGGGGAAATAGATTATCTTTTACAGTTGACTGAACGACGAATAGATGAAATATCCGTCGAGCCGTCAACCGCAATAGCCAGTCGCTACCAAATGCATTTTGAGGAATTAGAAAAACTGGCGAATGAGATAAAAGACAAAGAACAGGTTGTTGAAAAAATAAAAGAGGCAAGCCTGCGCCAGCAAGAAGTTCTGTCGACTGTGTATGCTCAGGTTCCCGACGAAGCGAAAGACGCTATTTTGAACGCCCAGGAAAATTCTTCCAAAAACGTTGCGAGGACGATTGAGGCCGTAGAGGGTGCGGATAAAGCCCGGGAATATGCCCGGCGTGTGGAGCAAATACAGCTCGTCCCAAAAATGGAAAGGGCTGAGCGGCTGGAACAAGCGCCGATGGAAAGAACTCCCAATGCCAATCCATCACAAAGCGTTCCCAAAGAATTAAAACCGGGACAGGGGCTTAACCCGTTAAACCCGTTAAACCCGCTTCATGAAAATATATTCGATTAGCATTACAATCGTAGCCGTTTTAGCCATCGCTGCAGCCGGCTATTTTTACTGGCGGGACGCGGGAATTTTCGGGCAAATCGAGGCGTGCCAAAAAGATAAAGCAATGGCCGAGAATAAATTAACTTTAGTCAATGATCGGATGGCAAAGCTCGTAAAAACAATTACCGCCTTTAAAGCGGTGAATGAATCCTTTATGGTCCCCGGCGACTTAACGGTGTTGAGTGTCGGTTCCAAAGAAGCGGTTGACGTTGAACAAAAGATTGGAGAGATAGCCGATAAACAGGACAGAATGGGAGCAGAAAGGGACTGGAACGATTTCAAGACCTCTTTGCGCCTAAATGCGCTATTCTCGCTTCTCCGAAACTTCGCCAATAACTTGGAGCGCACATTACAGCAGCCGGGCGGCCAGCCGTTGGCGCCTTAGAGATGAAAATTTTTAAACCGTATTTCGCGAAAGACGGAATAAGAAGACGGATTTTTGGCCCCATATCTTTTGCTTAAAATTATTGATATCATTAAAAGGTCGATTGCCGATAGAAAGCACACTGCGCATTTATGAGCAATAAAATTCTTTACGCCATTATCGTACTGCTTCTTGCCGTTGTTGTCGGCGGCGGGACGTATTTTATTTTAAACAGGCAGGGCGGGATAAAAACAGAAACAGGCAGTCAGCCAACGGCCGTAAACCAGGCGCCGGCGACTCCGGCAGGCGCATCTCTTTCCGAACAGCCGAATAAGGCAAAATATGCCGAATATTTGAGCGACATCTATCTTGGGAAAATGGCTATCGGGAAAAAGATCGGCGCCGATGGTTTTCCGACAAAAACCAACGTGTTTACCGCGGGGACTGACCAGTTTTGTACAATGATGACTCTTAAAAAGACGATCCCTTCGGGCGAAGTTGCAATCGCCATTTATGACACCGTTGCCAAGCAAGACAATCAATCGAAGACCGTTTTCCCGGTGGAACTGAAGGCCGGCGGAAGCGGCGGCTGCGGCAGTTTGACCCAGCCGGCGGGAAAATACGAATATAAGCTTTATATCAACGACGTTTTAGCTTCTGTTTTGCCGTTTGAGGTCAAATAGAAAAAGGTCGTCTAGATAAAACGAATAAACAAATGGAAATTATTGCCTACTCCACTTTATCAATTTTTGTAGTCGTTTTGTCGGTTATGGCAGTGTTTATTGCTAAAAGGGCCATGTCGCGCGGCCTTACCTACTCATCAATGGCTTCTGTCGTCTGGGTCCTTGCCATCTTGGCGATAGGACGCGCCTGGCACACTTTTTACGAATTAACCCGTTTGAAAACAACTATGGGAGAAGCGCCGGAGATGATTGAGTACTTAATTTACATCGCCGCTTACATTGTGTTCCTTTGGCTCGCCGCTAGAACATCGAAGTTAAAATCCCTCTAAAATTCCAACAACCAATTTTTTTCTTTAACGAAAGAGAAATCAATGATTGAAAAATCAAAAATAGAAGCTAATAAAGCGGAATTGGCGTATGTGTCGCAGGAAATAGATTGGTTGCGCAAAAAGTATCCTGCATTTAATCAGGTTGATATCCGAACAACTTCCGACCGGCTTTTTGAAGGCGGGGCGTTTAATGCTCCGGACGAAGGAAATCACCGTTCCCGGCCGGAAATTGAAATCGGGCGCGGCGGGCCGGAACAATTTGCGCTGCTGAAAAAAACGCGCGAGGCGGCAGTGCGAGCAATGGCGGAACTGCTTCAAATTCCGTTTGAACAAATTGACGGAGCCGCAATACAGCGGTTTATCTTTTTCCACGAAGCGGGGCATGCCGATGATTTTCTGGAACATTATTATCGCGCCGCCGGAACCGCATGGAAACAAAAATCGGATGCGGAAATGATGACACTCCCCTTGCCCGGATTCGCTCCGGCTGAAATCCAGGAGGCCATCAAGGCCGCCGGTTCGTTTGACGCCTGGCGGACCAAAGACCAGTACATTGCCGAATGGTGCGACAGCAACAACATCACCGACGCCGATCAATTGATTGCCGTCCAGGAAAACGCTTACCGGAAACTCCCCAAGGAATCCTTTGCGGACAGGTTCGCGGTAGAAGCGATGTCCTCGTTCCTTTCCGGTAAATGAAAAAGTTGCGATGGATAATGCCGGTTCCGATTTAGAAAAAAACCGCCTAAATGCGGTCTTTTTGATTTTATTTTTTCGGTTCAATCATGCCCCCAGGCAAAGCAACGGAACTACCTTGCGTAATCGGTCGCCCGACCGAAAAGTGTGCAAAACCATGGTCTCCACGGCTACAGCATCAATCTCCCAGCGATCTGTCGCGGACTTAATGCGGTTCCGTTTTCTCTCGTCAGAACGCTTGAGGTCTTTTCTTATCTCACTGAACAGCAACCCGACATAACGGAGAGAATGATGGAGCAGCTCCGACTTTTTATCTTCGGGCAGTTCCTGCGCAAGGGACTTGATTTTGTGGTTGTATTGCAGGCGATGCCGCACTTCGTGACAGGCAATGGCTACCAATATAGGCGTGAATGAAGGAAAAGGGCAAACATGCCGCAAGATCTCTACACTGCCGTCTTTTTTGACGGCCATGAACAAGCCGGCTTCCCTTTCCTGGTTAAGGCTTTTGTGCAGGCCTTTTACAAATACAGTGTAATAGTCGCCGCCGCACGGACGATGGTGAGTATACATGGCCCGAAAGTTCCTTTTGGAGGCCTCGTGCACGAGAACCCGCGTTGGAGAAGCCGGGAAAATCATTTTATCTATTTTTTCAATACAGTCCCTAAGCTGGAAAGCCAAATTAATATCTGCCCCTCTTAAGCCCCTTGCTTTTAAAACTTCTCCGATATCAGGCCGAGTTTTCAAATTGCATCTCCTCTTATTTTTCCGGTCTAGCGCACAGGCGCTGGACTTCCGGATTGCTGAAATCAGCCGAATATTCGCAGTTTCTTAGGATATCCTTATTGTCTTTGATGTAAAACGGCCGATAAAAGTAGCAGGCCCGTTACTGCGAGCAGGAAAGACCGTTTCGCATTCACTCTTCCGCCTCCGTATTTTTAAATCAAATTTCCAATCAAATTTATAACATGATGAAAGTAATCGCGCAATACGCCGTGCGGAGAAAATTTGACAAAAACGGCACAATACATTAGGATTGGCTTTACTATGAAAAATCGCAGCCACCAAATGAATAAAACGATTTCCGGCGCCCGGTCGGGCTTTTCGGATTTGTTTAACCAAGGCGGTTTTATAATTTAGCTTAGAAATTTCCCAATCTTCTTCACAAAAACGCCTCGGTTAGACAAACCGAGGCGTTTTAGGTTTGTCTGAGAAGTTCATTGAAAAACCTTGAAGAAGAACGGGGAGGGACAAGTGGATAAAAACATGACTGGCGCGGCAAATAAGCTTAGAATTAAAAGAATTCGCACATCTATGCCAAAATATCTTAAATATATTTTTACTCTGGCCCTTAAACAGAAAAGGTCCGTGGTGTTTTTGGCGATTTTGCTTTTTATCAGCGTGAGCGCGCGGCTTGCCGAGCCATACCTTTACAAAGTGGTGGTGGACACTCTTGCTTCCGGCCTTATCCAGAAAAGTTTCGAGGCGGCGCAGACAAAAACGCTCCTCCTGACGGTAGCGGCATGGTTTATCCTCGCAATCATCCTGAATATCACGAGCGCCCAGACGTCTTTTTTGGTGTGGCACATCGGCAACCGCAGCGCCCAAGAAGTGCAAATAACCGGTTATAAACGCCTCCTGCGGCTCGACTACGCCCAGCACATGAAGGAGCACTCGAGCAGATATTCCAAAATCGTAGACGATGCGGACGTAAGCACCTGGGAAATGACGAACTGGTGGCTGGGGCGTTTTCTGTCCGCCATCCTCGGCTTTGTGGGAATGTTGATAATCGCCGTCTCCGTAAGCTGGCAAATGACGCTCATCGCGGTTTCGGTAATCCCGCCGACATTATGGTTTATCATGCACCATGTGAAAAAATACGAAGACGAACAGAGAAGAGTGAACAAGATGTGGGAAGAGAAACACGAACACCTTTCGGACCAGGTAAGCAATATAGTGACGTACAAACTCAATCCTCACGAAGATATTTTCGTCAACCGGCACGCGGAATACAGCGAGCGCGCAAGCGCTTCGCAGTTGGCGCTCAATAAAAAATGGCGGCTGGTAGAAATGTTGAACCCCGACGCCATCGCGCGCTTTCTTGTACTGGGAACAGGAATTTTCTTCGTAAAAAACGGGGAAATCACCCTGGGAACTCTTTTCATGTTCATGGGGCTTCTGAACGAAATCCTAACGCCGCTCCATCTGCTCGGGGACATCCTTCCGCAATACACGCGGCGCGCCCAGCACATCGAACGACTTCTCGAACTTCTGACACAGCAAGATTCCGTGAGCAATCCCGCCGTTCCCGTCCGTATTTCCTCGGTCAAAGGCGAAGTCGCGTTTAACCGCGTCTCGTTTTCCTACGCGAAGGAAGGCGGCGGTTTTGAACTGTGCGACATATCTTTTGCCATCAAGCCGGGACAGACCGTCGCGCTGGTGGGACATTCCGGTTCCGGGAAAACGACAATCATGACGCTTCTTACGCGCCTTGTGGATCCTACGGAAGGAACGATTACCATTGACGGAATCGACCTCCGGAGATTCGACCTGGAACAAATCAAGAAATATGTCGGGGCCGTGCTTCAGGAAAACGCGATGTACAACGAAACGGTGGCGGAAAATATCGCCTACGGCGATCCGACGGCCACAAAAGAAAAGGTAATCCAAGCGGCGAAACAGGCGGACGCAAACGAGTTTATCGAAAAGTTGCCGCAAGGATACGATACGCTCATCGGCGAACGGGGGGTCCGCCTTTCCGGAGGGGAAAAGCAAAGAGTCGCCATTGCCAGGGCTATCCTGAAGAATCCGAGAATCGTGGTGCTTGACGAACCGACCAGCGCTTTGGACAGCATTACTGAAATGAAAGTGCAGAAGGGACTGAACGAACTTATGAAGGGAAAAACTACCCTGATCATCGCGCATCGCCTTTCAACGGTGCGCCACGCAGATACCATATTGGTGCTCGGTAACGGAAAAATCATATGCCGGGGCACTCATGCCGAACTTATCAAGACCTGTCCCACTTACAAAACAATGGTTGACCTCCAGGTGGAAGGATTTTTGGCGGACCGATAGCGATATCCGAACCAACGACTCAAACCCCGCCTGTCCATGGACAGGCGGGGTTTCTTGCAAAAGGAAGGCGTTAAAATATAATAGAAGCGTCTCCGCCAAGCGGCGGAGAGGAAATAACATGAAATCAACCGGCCTTAAAAATCTGTCATGGGCGGCAATCATACTTTCTTTTATCGGCCTCGCGGATAGCGCATATCTCACGGCAAATCACTACTCTTACGCCGCGACAACTTGCCTGATTGTTTCAGGGTGCGACAAAGTCCTCGCAAGTTCATACGCAACCATAGGAACAATACCGGTAGCAATCCTGGGAATCGTTTATTATTTTCTGATTATCGCACTTTTCGGAGCTTATGTTTATTCTGGAAACAAAAACTTCCTGACGTACGGAGGCGCGGCAACGTTCATGGGCTTCCTGGCAACACTGTGGTTTCTTTACCTGCAAGTATTCACGATAAAAGCTCTATGTACTTATTGCCTCATTTCCGCATTCGTATCCATACTGCTCCTTCTGATAAGCGCCTACATAATCAAAATATCAAAAAACCCCGGCGTCAGCTGAGGTTTATTTGTATCAATCAAAGTCCCTTTAAATCCATTGCTCCGAGGAAAGGAATCGAAGCCATCAAATCCTCCGGTTCAACATCCACGCGCTGCGTGGCTTCTTGCGGCACTTTATAAAGCACGATGAAGCCGGCGAGATTGGGAAAACATATGTTGTAATAGGTTTTGCCCTGCTCCTGATACTCGCGCATAACTACGCCGACAAGATATGTCCACGGGAAACCGCCGACATCAAAACCTTCGCAGTTTTTCATTCTCACGCAGAAAAGACCTTTGTCCTGCCTCCTCAGCGCGGAAATCAATTTTGCGAATTTCAGACGGCCGATAAACCACGCCAGCAGAAATAAAACCGCGACGGATATTCCGAGATATGCGAATTCCCTCAATTTTGAGGACATAATCACCGAATCCAGTTTCAGCCAAGCCGTCGCGTAATCATGAAACGTGGAGGTTATGCCGCTCAAAGATTCCCAGCCCCCTTCAAAAATAAATTTTCCAACGCTTGCCGCGATTATAATTATGACAAATCCCTTGATAATGTGCGCCGCGGCGCTGCGCATGCGGCCTCTGGAAACTTCCCGCGCTTCAGCTTCGCCGTCCCGCATTTCCCTCTTCCCCGGTGTTAAAAAGCTCCATTCGTTATACCACGCACCGCCTTGTTTGGACAACATCGCCATGATATAATTATATCGCTATGCATAAAGAAAATATTGTATGGCATGCGCCGGAATACGAATACCGCCACAAGGACGCTTCGTGGATGTGGCTTAGCGTAATATTAACGATATTTCTCGTCATTTTCGCGATATGGCAAAAAAATTATCTTTTCGGAGCTTTCGTCGTTCTCGCTGAAACCACGGTGCTGTTTCGCGGGAATCGCATGCCGCCGATATGGCAGTTTGAGATAAACGATGAAGGAGTCAAAATCGGGGAAAATAAATTCTATCCCTTTTCATCCCTGGAAGGTTTTGACATGCATACGGACAACGCCGAATACAAACACCTCGTGCTCAAGCCGCATTCCCACTTAAGCGCGTACGTGAAGATAAGAGTTCCGGTTGACGAAAGCGATGCGGTTGAAGCGCGCATGCTCGAGTCAATTCCAAAGAAAGCGTACGAGGAAAGCTTCCACGAAGCGCTCGGCAGATTCCTTAAGTTTTAGATTCTTGGCCCTCGTCGTTCAACGGACAGGACACGGGATTGCGGATCCCGTAATAGAGGTTCGATTCCTCTCGAGGGCACCAAGCATATTTAAAAATAATTTGCGGTCATCGTATAGCGGCTATTTGCCCCGATGGCCATCGGGGAGATGCGGGTTCAAACATGAATTTCATATACATACTACAAAGCGGAAAAAACGGAAAATACTATATAGGAAGTACAAATAATTTGGAGCGGCGTTTAACTGAGCATAACGCGGGCAAAACAAATTCTCTTTACTATCTGAGGCCGCTCAAGCTTGTTTTCAAGAAAGAATTTGAATCCTTGGCTTATGCCCGTCAAGTTGAAAAAAGGTTGAAAAAGTTAAAGAATAGAAATATTCTTGAAAGGATCATAGCAGATCAAGACATAACTGGATTAGCTATGAAGTTTTGACTCGTTTGTCAATTGCGGTCATCGTATAGCGGCTATTATGCGTCCTTGCCAAGGACGAGATGCGGGTTCGACTCCCGCTGACCGCACCAGTGAAACAAAATACCTCCGTACCGGAAGTATTTTTTTTTATCTTTTATGTTTTATCGGGAGTCGAACCCGGGAAAGGGGTCGGGAAAACGGGAGTTTTCCCGTAGTGGAAGCAGCGAGCGGAGCGAGCGTTGAAACCGCAAGGTTTCAAAGAGTGATTGCGAGTCCATCCGGTTGAGCAATCGCGAGGGTTCTAGCGAAGCGGACTCCCGCTGACCGCACAAGATAAAGCTAAAAATCTGCTTTTATACAGATGCTGGCGTTTTCCTGAATAAAGCTGACCCTGCGCCAAGAGCGCAGGGTATCTGGGCAGCTTTGTTCCTCAAGGTGTCGGCTCCGCCGACATATATTGATATTTACTCATACTCCGCGGTAAACCGCG
>CAZVKF010000015.1:0-12154 GCA_964627585.1 uncultured Candidatus Saccharibacteria bacterium
AGGGTGTACCTCCCGGTAGCCCACGATCAAGACATCGCCGAAACCGGCGCGCCGATGATGATGAGATAGCCGATTATTCTGTCCAAAAGATCGGCAATGGTAGTTGGTCCGCAATTACTGCTCAAAGGATTACAAAGAGTAATGCCGCCGCCTTGGCTTCCGCCGCCGGCTTGAGCATGCGCTTCCCGTATCCACAACGAAGATTTAATAAATTGTAGTGATAAAAAATTCATCATATCAGTTTGCCACGCAACCGCTATTATTATAGCACACATCCCACCCCTTTACATCCCAGTGGGTGCCTTCTTTCGCATATACGAATCCATTCGGCGATCTATATAATTGCGCGCCGTCGCTGCGCGTGCCTATGGAAGCATAATTGTTCTGAATATAACTATCCACTGCCGCCGACCGCCCGATATCCACTTTATCTCCGCTTGAATGGCTTACCGTGCCCGCGGCATGCCCCGGTTCCGTGCCGCCGGTAACAATGACATTGCAATTGCATTCGTTTTTGAATTGTATGATGCCGTCAATAACGCCCTGCTTTAAGCCGGCAATATTTGTGCAGCCATTAAAACAATTGCCAGCCGGATTGTTAACCGTAATGCCGGCGTCACGCAATAACCTTCTTCCCTGATCCTCGTCAACCGTACCTGCCGGAAGCGGCCCCCCCGGCGGCTGACTTCCTCCTCCGGGCGGAGGCGTTGAAGGCGGCGCCTGAAGATTGCATTCCACCGAATTCCACGGCGCAGCCGATCCGCCGGAAATAACGTTAATTATGGTATTTAAAACCACCCAAGATACAAGAGCGATCACTACGCCGGTGACCGCCGTCGTAAGAATTTCACGTCCGCGCCTGACTCTTTCGGACGAACCGGCCGCGAACATAATCATGAAGGCGCCGTAAACGATAAATATGACTCCGATCGGGATGGCGATTTCAAACAAGAAATTGATGACGTTCTGACCAAGTTTCAAAAGTTGGCAAAAATCGCATCCCCTGCCCTCGCACTGCGGCACTAAACCCTGCGCAAAAACTGCTGAAGTAGAAAATAGCAAGTAGAAAATAGCAAGTAGAAAAAATTTGGTGCCTTTTGACATATCTTAAATCTTACATCTTAAATCTTATATCTCAACTATTGCCGTTTCCGCTGCTGCATTAAAACAGTGACCTTATTCTCCGCCTCCCGAAGGGCATCGGCCGGACTCTCGCGCCCACTGGTAACGGCTTCAATCATCGAAGAAAAAATATTCTCTATAATGACGTTATCAATTTGAGACCAGGAACGGGCGGTAAGCGCCTGCTGTGCAAAAACGCCGAGTTGCGGATCGTTCAAGTACTGGTTGATGAGCGAAAGCAGGGCCGGGGGCTTGGCGGTCGCACGGGCGTATGCATCTGCGGTGGCCGAATCCGTAGCGGCTGCAAGCACAAATTGCCATGCAACTGACGGATCACGGGTTTTGTTTGAAACGGCCAGGCCCCAATAATTCGGAAAATTCACCGCCTTTGCGTCAGCGGACGGCTGAGGCATCGGCGCGATGCCAAAATTAAGAAACGGATTCTTCTGTTTGATTTGGGGAATCTGATAGGCGTAGTTGAAAATCATCGAAACGCCCTCGGCGGGAAAGTTATCCAAAGAGTAATGCAGTGTGTCACTCCAGGTGTAGAACTTGCTGCCGGGGTTGGCAAATTCCGTGTATAAATTCAACGCCGTCAATCCCGGAGAAAAACTCTGTCCTTGAAAATCCACCTGCTGAGAGAAAGACGCGCGGCTGAAATCCGAACTTGTCATTTTTGTTCCGTACTGAAGCATGAGCAAGGACAAAAGATCGGTGGCGCGGTTAACGCTTTTCAAAGAGCCGCCGATGGCCGCAGCCGCTTTAACGACTTCATTCGTTGACGGATTAACTTTTCTAAGACGCAGCACGTCGTTTTCGAATTCGGCCCATGTCTTCGGAGGGAACGGCAGGGCGGCGTTGTTGAAATCATCACGGTTGTAAAAAAGCGCCAGAGTATCAACGCTCAACGGCAATGCGTAAATAAATCCGTTTAATACGAAATCCTGCTCCGCAATTTGCGGGAACAGCTCGCGGAACTTTGAAAGCGGCAGCTGCTCTTGGGGCAAGGGAACAATTTTATCGAAATGCTTCGGCAGCCAAGTATTATGGAACATGAATACATCCGGACCGTTCCCCGCGGCGAACGCATTCACAAGTTCTTTTTCGTACTGCTCCGGATCGTTGAATTGGCGGTAATTGATTATGACGCCGGGAGAACTGCGCTGGAACCCCCGGATCAACGGCTCGACTTTGCGCAAGTCGTCAAATATGCCCCACATCTCCAAACGCGCCTCCTGCCGAGTGAGAGGCCCGCGGTAACCGATGTAAAATAAAATCGCGAAAAGCAAAATCACCGCCGCAACGGAACCGATGATTATAAGTTGATTTCTTGAAAAAGTCATAGACAAGCAATTCCGGCCACTTTGTCGCCCGCCTTCAAACTCATTACCTTGACGCCTTGCGTGGCGCGGCCGGCGACTCGTACCGAGGACAGATTTGTTTTTATAATCTGACCTTTGGCCGAAATAGCAAGTAATGTTTCCTGCTCCTCAATCACGTGGGCGGAGATCAATGGCCCTGTTTTTGCCGTTATCTTAGCGGCTTTGACGCCGGAACCGCCGCGGCGCTGCGCCTTAAACTGTGCAAGCGGCGTGCGTTTTCCGAAACCGTTAGCCATTACCGTCAATAAATGGGCGTTTTTGGCCTCCTTCTTAATTATATCAAGCGAACTCGCGGAGTCACCTTTTTTTAGACGTACGGCGCGCACTCCCGCAGCGCCCCTGCCCATCGGTCGCACGTCCGATTCTTTGAAACGGATCGCCTGCCCCTGCGCCGTGGTGATGATCACATCATTGCTGCCGGAAGAAAGTTTCACCCATCGCAACGCGTCGCCTTTTTGAAGCTTGATGCCGATGATGCCCGTCCTGCGCACGTTCTCAAATTCACTCAGCGCCGTCTTCTTGATCACGCCGTCTTTGGTCAACATTACCAAACAGCTGCCGGCGGCGCGCTGGTCTTTCCCGTTCGCAGAATAGCTGATGATGGCGTTCGCGTTTTCTTGGGCGGGAATCTCCAAAAAGTTCTGGATGGCCTTACCTTTCGCCGTTCGGCTGGCCTGCGGGATTTCATAAACCTTCGTCTGGAATACGCGTCCGCGATCGGTGAAGAAAAGTATATTGTCGTGCGTGCGCGCAGTCATAAAATGGGTAATCAAATCCTCTTCTCCGACCTCGGAGCCAATCAATCCCTTTCCGCCGCGGCGCTGTACGCGGAACGTTCCGGGCGGCAAGCGCTTTATATAGCCGCTCTGCGAAAACGTTATGACCACTTCCTCTTCCGGAATAAGGTCTTCTTCCTTAAATTCTCTCAGGCCGCCCGCCACAACCTTGGTGCGCCGCGGCTCGGCGTATTTAGTTTTCAATTCCAAAAGTTCGTCTTTCACGACCTTCACTATTTTTTGGGGGCTTTTCAAGATTAATTCCAGCTCATCAATCAGCTTCTTCTTTTCTTCCAGCTCGTCTTCGATCTTCCGGCGCTCCAGAGCCGCAAGCGTCTGCAGCCGCATCTCCAGAATCGCTTTCGCCTGCAGGTCGGTCAGTTTGAAGTTTTTAATCAGGTTCTTCTCCGCGTCATCGCGATCTTTTGATTTCTTGATGGTCGCGATCACTTTGTCAATGACGGACAAGGCCTTAGCCAGACCTTCCAAAATATGCGCCCGCTCCCGTGCTTTTCTGAGATCGAACTCGGTCCGGCGGCGCACTACGACTTTGCGGTGTTCCACATAAGCGCCGAGGACGTCCTTCAGCGACATAATCTGCGGCTGGATGCCGTCGGCTAACGCCAGCATGTTGAGGTGGAAATCTTTTTGAAGGTCGGTGTGGAGATAAAGCTGATTAAGCACCTTCTGCGGAACGGCGTCGTTTTTCAATTCGATGAAAATTCGCAATCCTTCGCGGTCAGATTCGTCGCGAATGTCTCGGATGCCTTCGATTTTTTTGTCCTGTACCAGTTCGGCCATTTTCACGATGAGTTCGGCCTTGTTCACCTGATACGGGATCTCCGTAATAATGATGTTGAAACCGCCCTTCCGTTCCTGTACTTCTGCAACACCCCTGGTCGTAATCGCTCCGCGTCCGCTGCTGTACGCCTGAATGATTTCCTTCTTGTTGTAAATAATGCCGCCGGTTGGAAAATCCGGGCCGTGGACGAATTCGGTAAGCTCTTCGGATGTCGCTTTGGGATTCTCAACTACGCGCAACGTCGCGTCGATAATTTCACCGAGATTATGCGGCGGTATGTTCGTGGTCATACCCACCGCAATTCCCATGGTTCCGTTAAGCAGCAGGTTGGGCAGTTTGGCCGGCAAAACTTTCGGCTCCTGTTTCGTACCGTCGTAATTCGGCTGCCAATCAACCGTTTCTTTTTCTATGTCAACCAAAAGTTCTTCGGCTATTCTCGAAAGACGCGCCTCGGTGTAACGATAGGCCGCCGCCGAATCGCCGTCTATCGAACCGAAGTTGCCTTGTCCGTCAATCAGCGGGGCGCGCAGGGAAAAATCCTGCGCCATACGCACCATTGCGTCGTAAAGCGCAACATCGCCGTGAGGATGGTACTTGGCTAGCACTGCGCCGATTACGTTTGCGGATTTCAAAAATTTTGACGAGTGCGTCAAACCGCTCTCCCACATACTCCACAAAATCCTGCGATGCACCGGCTTCAGGCCGTCGCGGACATCCGGCAATGCTCGGCTAACGATGACCGACATCGCGTAATCAAGGTAGGAGTCGTTCAACTCCTGCGTAATATCCTGATTCTGTATTTTTTCTTTAATCTTTTCTTCGGGATTGGCCATAATCTTTAACGTTGAATTTTTTGAGGCGGTACGAGGTCAACATTCCCCGGAACGTAATCCTGCGGCTTCACTTCGCTTGAATAATAAAATCGCTGATTCAAATTCTCCTTGATTACCGCCAAACCTCGCTTGAAAACCTGAAAAAATTCGCTTGGCTTCGATCCTTCAACCACTGCGGTATCCGTCGAAAAACTCGCCTGCAATGCGAAAAACCATCCGGCAATGACGATCAGCATCGAAGGAACGACGAAAATCAGAAGCCAGCGCTTCTTGCGCCCCTCATCCGATTCCTGCAGCTCACGTATGAATTTGACGGAATTTCTAAACATGGCGTTATATCTTTAGCGCAACCAACTTCGTTCCTGATGCGCTAAGATCTTTCTTTTTAAACGTAAATTTATCCTGCGGTTCGACCTTCTGGCCGAGCTCTTTCATAAATTCTTTAAGATCGTCGCTTTGCCGTTTCAATCCCGGGATTTTGAAAAATGCGGGAATTACGACTTTCGGGGCTAACTGGCGAATCAACTTGTCCGCTTTTTCCTGGGAAATAAACGGTTTTCCGCCGGCGGGGATGAACAGTACGTCTATTTCTTCAAGCGGCTCCGTCTCGGCCGCATCGAGCATATCGGAAAGATGGCCGAGAAAACAGAGGCGGATGTCGTCGAAATCTACAAGATGCACTGTTTTCAAAAAAGAATCGCTCGACTCTTTTTTGACGCTGAACGAGCTGACGTCAATGCCGCGGCTGTCGTATTCGCCGGCCGTATTCACGGCCAAAGCCATATCTTCGGCCGGTTCAACATTTTTCATGGGGATTGCGGTAAGCGTTCGCAATAAAATAGTCGGCTTCAGCCGCGGCGGGTTTAAGCCCGTTTTACTGTCAAAAGGATCGCTCAAAACCGTCAATTCGCCGCTCTGGCACTTAAAGCACCCCTCGCCGTACCACGTTATAACCATATGCTAAATGCTACCAAAAAATCGCCCGGAATTCAAATGTTTTCGGGGCGGTTTTGACATTTAAATTTGCTTTGTTTAGTATTACTCTCAATGTCCCAAAACGGAAAAAAGAACAACTCTCCCATTACCCAACTCGTGAAGCAAGAACCCAATATCTTCGCGCTTCCGAAAATAGGCGACCTCGCGGACGCGCGCCTAATCGTGAAAACAGCCCGAGCCGCCTATTTCGATTTGGGCCACTTCGGAACGGGCATCGTGTACGGGGCGGAATATCTTAACGCCAAAAACATTCTTAAGGGTCTTAATGTCGGCGACGTCACGCCGGTTAAAATCGTGGAGCTGGAAAACGAAGACGGCTACATTGAGCTCTCCCTGGCCGAAGCGAGCCAGCAGAAAACATGGCACGAAGTGCAGCTCCTGCAGGAAAAAGACGAACCGTTCAAAATTAAAATAACCACTACGAACGCCGGAGGGCTTATTACGGAAATAAACTCCCTGAAGGCGTTCATGCCGGTTTCCCAGCTGTCTAACGACCACTACCCGCGGGTCGGCGAAGGAAACCGCGCAAAAATCGCGGAAGAGCTCAAAAAATTCATCGGCCAAGAGCTTTTGGTGAAAATCATAGATGTAAACCCGCGCACCAACAAAGTTATCGTGTCCGAACGCGCGGCAATGGAACAAAACGTCAAAGAGCTTTTGTCTCAATATGCGGTGGGGCAAATTATTGACGGCATAATTTCCGGCGTGGCGGATTTCGGCGCCTTCATACGCTTCGCCGACAATCCCGAAATCGAAGGCCTGATCCACATCTCGGAATTGGATCACAAAATAATCGACAACCCCAAAGAAGTGGTGAAGGTAGGAGATCTGATTAAAGCGCAGATCGTTGAAATCAAAGACGGACGCGTTTCGCTTTCGCTTAAGGCATTGAAAGCCGATCCGTGGGATAAAGTCGAAGAACGTTATCGCGCCGGTGAAACCGCGCATGGCACCGTAATCAAATTCAATCCATTCGGCGCTTTCGTGAACCTCGACGCCGAAATCCAAGGCATAATTCACGTTTCCGAATTCGGAGGCGTGGAAGAAATGAAAACCAAACTTGAAATCGGCAAAAGCTACGATTTTCTCATTGACTCCGTAAAGCCGCAAGAAAAAAGAATCCTTCTTAAATTCCAAAAATAACTTTTGGGGTGCCCGATGGGAATTGAACCCACGTCACTGCTGCCACAGAGCAGGGCTTTACCATTAAGCTACGGGCACCATGAACATCAAAAATGATAACAAAAATCGGCCCCCGAAACAAGGACCGATTGAATTTAATCACTGCCGGTCTGAATCCATAAGATTTTTCAACGTCCGCGCATAAGCCAGGACGGCATTCACATATGCTCCGTCTTGACCGTAATACGACGCTATCGCTTTACGCCGATCCCGAATTTTCTCAGACCAGCCGTGTTCGGCCAGATAATTGGCGGCGCTGTAAATGGCGTCAACCGGATCAAAAAGATCAATCTTATCGTCTCCGTTGCCGTCAACCGCGAAGTGCCAGTACGAAAAAGGCATGAATTGCGGGAGACCGATGGCGCCCCACGACGATCCTTTAATCTCAAACAAATCCCAGCCGTTCTTCTTTGCGAGTCGCAGAAAGAATTCGGTTTGCTCCAACGCCATATTCCGCCTAGCCGGATTAAGAATATACTGAGTATAAAGAGTATTCAGAACCGAATGTTTTCCGAGATAGCTTCCGAAATTCGTCTCAACCCTGAGAATCGCCGCGATAACTTCCGAGTCAACGCCGTAATCCTCGTATACTTTATCCAGCGTCTCCTGATGTTTTTCAATAAAATCTTTTCCGCGCTGCAGTGATTTAGGAATTAAAATGCCGCAGTCCGGGTCAAAATAACCGGCATACGGCCGACGCGAGCCGTCCGAAAGCTCGCACTCCGGCGGCTTGAATTGAAAAATACTGCGGTCAACGAACAGGCGTTTATCCGAAAAAATCTTTTCAATCTCGTCCCGAGGAAATATTCTTGAAAGTTTCGCGATTAAAATCTTGCGCAACTGCTCTTCCGATGAAATAGGCGACGCCTTTTTCTTGGGGACGCGCTTTTTAGGAGCGGATTTCTTGGGCGCGGGTGAGGACTGCTTCTGAACTTGCGCTGCCGAAACATCAAACGGCATTCCTAAAAAAAATACTGCCGCCAGAATAAAAACCGGCAATTTTCTCACGTATTTCTCCCTTTATTAAAGTGCGGATGCTGCTACACTATCACGCCCGCTTTAGTTTGACAATGCGCGCTTGAGCGCCGCAGCTTTATTGGTGCGCTCCCAAGGCAAGTCAATGTCCGTTCTGCCGAAATGGCCGTAAGCGGCGGTCTGTTTGTAAATCGGGCGGAGAAGATTCAATTGTTTTATTATCATGCCCGGGCGCAAATCAAAAACTTTGCGCACGGCTTTATGCAATTTTTCTCCGGAAACGTCGGGGGTTCCGAAAGTATCGATGTCCAACATGAGCGGCTCCGGCACTCCGATAGCATAGGCCACTTTCACTTCAACTCGCGTTGCAATGCCGGCGGCAACGATGTTTTTTGCGATCCATCTGCACATATACGACGCGGAACGATCCACTTTGGTCGGATCTTTGCCCGAAAATGCCCCGCCGCCGTGAGATCCCACGCCGCCGTAAGTGTCAACGATTATTTTTCTGCCGGTAAGTCCGGTGTCGGCGGCCGGTCCGCCGAGCACAAATCGCCCGGTCGGATTCACCAAAAATTTGGTTTTAGAATCAATTAAATTCTTGGGTAGAACTTTTTTCATGACTTTTGAAACAACGTCGCGTTTCAAACGGCTCAACGAAACGCCGGGCGCATGCTGTGCCGATATTAAGACGGTATCAATGCGCAACGGTCTGCCGCCAACATATTCCACCGTCACCTGCGCTTTTCCGTCCGGACGCAAGTACGCGATTTCGCCGCTTTTTCTTACGGCAGCAAGGCGGCGCGTCAAACGATGTGCAAAAGCAATGGGCATTGGCATCAACTCCGGCGTTTCATCGGTTGCGTAGCCGAACATCATTCCCTGATCTCCGGCCCCGATCTTCTCCGGCTTTTCTTTGCGGTATACGCCGACGCCGAGCGCTATATCCGGCGACTGCTCGTGCACCGAAATCAAAACACCGCAGGTATTGCCGTCGATGCCGTATTCGCTTTTCGTGTATCCCGCTCCCCTCAGAACGTTACGCGCGATATCGGGCATCTCAACGTAGGCCCGGGTTGTCACTTCGCCGGCGATTACAACCAGGCCGTGCGCAACCAGCGTCTCCACTGCAACCCGCGCGAGAGGATCCTTGCTCAAACCGCGTCCGAAATTTGATCCGCTATTTTATCAGTATGTCCTTCGGTCACCGACTCCGAAGTGAGATATTCGATCTTGGTCATTGAAACTCATTATATCTAAAAGCAAAAACCCCGCAAAGGGGGTTAACAAATTATTTTTTTTATTTGTCGATGGTCAACGGTCGGTTGTGCCGGAGGATTTTTTATACGAAGATCGCACATACGGTAAAACGGGCAATCCTTAGGCGCGTTGTCAATACATCGTGCAGTGCGAGTGCAGGGGTTTTCTGCCCATCTGAAATCAAAATCATGACTGCTTCTGCTCATGATTCATGCTCCCGCCTTACGACATACATGGCAGTATTGATGTCCTTAAGGTCGTGACCGGTCAGGGTACATACGGCGGTTCCGAGTTTCCTGAATTCGATTCTGCCTTCGGCCGCGAGTTTGATGAGGCCGGCCACGGAAGCCGCGGATGCCGGTTCGCAGAAGGCCTGAGGTATGCGCTCAGCGATAAATTCGTAGGCGCGGAGAATCTCTCTGTCGCTTACCGAAAATATCCCGCCTTTTGACGACCGTCCCGCCTCCAATGCGTTGTTCCAATGAACCGGATTGCCGATTTTGATCGCCGAAGCAATGGTCTCGGGATGCTCCACAACCTGGCCGCGCACTATGGGCGCAGCGCCTTCGGCCTGGAATCCGAACATGTTCGGCAGACGGTCAATGTTACCAAGGTTGTAATAATCCCTGTATCCCATCCAGTAAGCGGTGATGTTGCCTCCGTTGCCGACCGGAATGCAATGGTAATCAACCTGCATGCCGTAGGCATCGAGAAGGTCGTCGCAGACCTCGTATGCGGCGGTCTTTTGGCCATGAAGCCGGTATTCGTTACTGGAATTTACAATCTGCAAAGAAGGATCCTGCTTTGCCAAAGCGAACACTTCCCGCAACGCATCATCAAAACTCCCCTGTATTTCGTTCATCTTTGCGCCATAGATCAGCATCTGGGCAATCTTGCCGCCGGCAACGCTTCCCGCAGGACCGTAAACGATGCATTCCATTCCTGCAGCAGCCGCATAAGCGGCCGCAGAAGAAGCGGTATTTCCGGTAGAGGCGCAAATCACCCTCCGCACGCCTTGTTCTTTTGCCTTGGAAATGGCCAAGGTCATCCCGCGGTCCTTGAAAGAACAGGTGGGATTGAGTCCTTCGTGTTTCAAAAATACGTTAAGCCGTACACCCATGTCTCGCAACATCTTTTCAAGAGGCACGGCGCGGATAAGCGGCGTATCGCCCTCTCCGAGCGTCACGATATGTTCCTCTGCAATGGCCGGAAGTAAATCACGGTATTTTCTGATGATTCCCCGCTTGATCACTTCACTCTCCCTGTTATAGTTTGTAATAAAAGATGCTGTCTGCTTTATATAAAACTTCTAAAAAGTTGTCAACTTCTCTGCTTGATATTTTATTTCCGAGAACTTGCGTCGGCTGCGCAGCCGTTTTGAAATCCGGCGTCATATGCAATGCTTGTTTTGAAAAAATACCGCTCTACACCGCATACTTCTGTCCGCTTTGCAAGGGACGGCTCCCCGCGCTCAAAAAAACTTGCCATCCCAAAACTTCATATATTCTTGCCGCGGCTACCGATTATAACGATACCGTGCGCGAACTTATCGCGCGCATGAAATATAAAAATGCGCGCGAGGCCGCTGAACCGCTGGCGCAACTGTTAATCCGCCATATGGAACTAGCGCGTTTTCCGTTGCGAAATCGGCTTATTATTCCGATCCCGCTCCATAAAGCGCGCGAACGCAGCCGCAACTTTAATCAGGCCGCTCTTCTTGCGGAAAAAATCTCAGAAACTGTACATGTGCCGGTGGCGTCGAACATTCTCTTAAGAATCAAAAATACCGCGCCTCAATCAAGTTTGAAAATCGCGAGCGACAAAGAGAAAAATATAAGCGGCTGCTTCGCCGTCGCAGAACCGCATCTCGTTGCGGGTAAATCCATCGTCGTTCTTGACGACATTACAACTTCCGGTTCAACGCTGCGGGAAGCGGCAAAAACCCTGAAAGCGGCCGGCGCAAAAAACATCGTGGCGCTTGTGGTTGCGAAAGCTTAAACGCAACGATATTAAGAAAAACCCCGTTTAAGGGGTTTTAAAATTTATGGAAAATCAGGATTGTTTTGTGCAGAGAAATCCCATATGGGAAGGGAATAACTCGTCGTCGTGGCATAACATGCCTGTTTTAAACGAAATCGGGAAAATATGGTCCACTTTCCAGCCCCGGCCGTTGAGTTCGCGGACTTTTTTGGCTATCTCCTCAACCGCCTCTTTTTCCAACGCAACGATTTCCCGAACCGTTTCCAGTTCAAGATGAAAAACTTCCTGTTCCACTTTATTTCCTTTATTTTTAAATTGAAAGTTCCGCACATAATTTAAATTAAGGCCGCTCTTTTGTCAACTGACACAAAGAAAAAGTTCCTACCGCGATAAAAAGTGCTACCGGAAACCAAACCGGCCCCACCCACGGCCACGGAATCAGAAAATACATATCAAGCGTTGAAAAAGAAGGCGGCCATCCCAGGAATATGAAAAGGAAAAGATAATAAAACAAATCCCAAATTGAAAAAGTGAAAAGGAAAGCTAAAACTCTGTGTCTCCACGTACTGAACGACAAAAAGCCGACGGACAAAAGCATGACTATCGTCGCCGCCTCCCGCCATAACTCAACTTTAAGAATATCGGGCGGCATCACGGCGAGATCGGCCGCGCTCTTTATAAAAAATCCGGACGGATAATACAAGGCGCGCAGATATATGACCACCGCCGCCTCAACCATTGCCATGGCGATGGCATATACAGCAAGCGCTGATAGGGCCTTACGCATACTTTAAATATAACATGTAAGAATCTATAGCGTTGTTTACACTTTTACATCTTGGTCTC
>CAZVKF010000016.1:0-2715 GCA_964627585.1 uncultured Candidatus Saccharibacteria bacterium
ACAATGCCAAACCTATCAAAAGAAAAACCAGGCGCGCATTCCCTTCTCGATCGTCGCGCCGGCTTGGAAAACCTCCCCAATAGAATGACCGCATGAACATGTCGGCAAGAATGGATACAAAACCGACCAATACCACCGCCGCGGTGGAAACAAGCATGTCCCGATTCCCGATATGGGAAAGTTCGTGGGCGAGCACGCCTTCAAGCTCGGAACGGTCCAGCCGCTCGAGCAAGCCCCCTGTCACCGCCACCGCGGCATGCTTCGCGTCGCGGCCGGTGGCAAAAGCGTTGGGCGCGGCTTCGTTGACGAAATAAATCTTCGGCAGCGGCAGACCGGCGGCAATGGTGAGATTTTCAACGATATTATACAGTTCGGGGTTGTCCTTTTTTTCAACCGGCACCGCCCGCGCCATCCGCAAAACGAGTTTGTCCGAATACCAGTAGCTGATAAAACTCATAAAAACGCTGAAAATAACCGCTATATAAAGTATGGCGGGCGACTGGTAAACCTGCCCGAACAGAAATCCGACCGCAATGATGAATATAAAAAAGGCCGTAAACAGCAGCCAGGTTTTGCGGATATTGGATTCGCGGTGAGTATAAATCGTGGCCATTTCAGAACTTCACTTTCACCGGTTCGCGTTCGGATTCCGAAGTGTTTTCAAAAAATTCTTTCTTTTCAAAATGGAAAAATGACGCGACGAGATTTGAGGGAAATGACTCTATTTTCGTATTGAGAGCGAGAACGTTTGAGTTATAGAACCTCCGCGCCGCCTGAATTTTATTCTCGGTATCCGCCAATTCGCGCTGCAAATCAAGGAAGTTGGCGTTCGCTTTCAATTCCGGGTAATTTTCGGACACGGCAAAAAGCGTTTTCAGGGTATTGGAAAGCGTATTCTCCGCATCCGCCTTGTCGTGCAAACCGCTTGCGCCCATGGCTCTGGCCCTCGCCTCCGTTACTTTTTCAAAAACCTGCTTCTCGTGCGCCATATATCCCTTCACCGTTTCAACGATATTGGGAATCAAATCGTATCTGCGCTTTAACTGCACTTCTATGTCCGACCACGCCTCCTTAACGCGGTTAGTCAGGCGGACAAAGGAATTGTAGGCCGCTACAAACCAAAGAACGACCAAAACGACAAAACCTATAACGAAATAAAATATGTTGTTCATGTAAATATTATATATATCGCCAGTGACAAAAACAAATACGGAGCATACAATTGAAACAGAGCTTTAATAAAAGGCCTGCCGGCAGGCAAGGAGCGGGATATGAAAAAAATCGCGCTTAGCGCGGCGGCGGTTACCATTCTTCTTCTGCCGCTGTTGTTTCTTATCTCAAAAGGACTCCCCGACAAACCGGGAAAAGAAATCCCCTATCCTTTCGACGCAAGAGAGACCATGACCTGGATAGCCGGCGCGATAGAACGAACTTACGGCCCTAAAACGAATGTTGATTTTAAGAATCCCCGCTTGCCCATCCCAAGAGTATTTGAACTGTCGAACGAGAAAATGAAAATGCTGTGGGATAAATACGGAATAAAGCTGGAGCATTACCCCGAATTCAAGAAATGCGGCAGTCAGATCATCCGCGCCGGATTGTACGTTTCCGGAACCATATATCTCAATGCACTTATGAAAACTGAAGCGTACGGCGGAGATGCAAGAATTCCCAATATTATAATTCACGAACTTACGCACCATATACAAATGTCGTACCTCGGCATGAGGCCGCCTGACCCGCTTGTTGAAAGCATGGCGCGTGAAATGGCGAAAAGCTACGACAAAGAAGTAAGAAAACGGATATTCGTCAGCAGGTGTTCATAAACAAAAACTCCCCGGTTCCGGAGGAGTTTTTTGAAATCAGCGGCGAGTTCTAATATTCTCCCATCGGAGGCATTCCTCCTGAGCCTGCCGAAGGACCCTTCTTCTCCGGAATATCGGTAATCGCTGCGCCAACAGTAAGATAATTTGCCGCGACCGAAACTGCGTTCATGAAGGCGGTTTTTGTAACTTTGAGAGGGTCAATGATACCGGCCTCTTTTAGATCGCCGGGTTTGTTTGTCATCGCGTTGAAACCAAGCCAAGAACTTCCTTTTCGCCAATTTTCTCTCAGTTTTGCCGTCATATCATCGGGTCGTTCGCCGCTATTTTGAATAATCGCCGAAAGCGGGGCTTGAAGCGCGCGATTCAATATCGAAAATACTGCCGCCGCTACAGAACCGCTTTCTATTTTTTCGGGAGTTATCGCGGGTATAGCGTTGAATAATGCAATACCGCCGCCCGGGACAATGCCTTCCTCCATTGCGGCGCGAGTCGCCGCAACCGCGTCCTCAACGCGCTGTTTCAATTCTTTCTGCGCCGATTCCGTAGGCGCACCCACCTTTATTACGGCAACACCGCCCGAAAGTTTGCCGAGGCGCTCCTGGAGTTTTTCTTTGTCGAATTCGGAGTCGGTTTTCTTTATCTGGGCCCTGATCTGGGCAACGCGATCGCCAATTGCTTTTTTATCTCCTTTTCCACCCACAATGGTCGTATTGTCCTTTGTGGCAATAACGCGATGGGCATGCCCGAGATGATGAATATCAACGTTCTCCAATTTCTTTCCAAGCTCTTCGGAAACGAATTCCGCTCCGGTAACAACGGCCACATCTTCCAGCATTTCCTTTTTTCTGTCGCCGAAGCCCGGCGCTTTTACCGCAAGAACGTTAAATAC
>CAZVKF010000016.1:2728-3959 GCA_964627585.1 uncultured Candidatus Saccharibacteria bacterium
AAGCGTCGCCAGCGCCTCACCCTCAACTTCATCCGCGATAATGACCAGTTCTTTCTTGCCGCTCTGGACTATTTTCTCCAGAAGCGAAAGAATATCGTTTATCGCCGAAATCTTCTTGTCGGTAACGAGAATGTACGGGTCTTCAAGCGCCGCCTCCATACGCTCTTGGCTTGTAATCATGTACGGAGATATATAGCCGCGGTCAAACTGCATGCCTTCAACGAATTCGTAAGAATTGCCTACGGTGTTTGAATCCTCAATCGTAACAACGCCTTCACGGCCAAGCTTGCCCATGACTTCCGCGATAAGCTTTCCGATAGCGGCGTCTTTAGCCGAAAGCGTGGCGACTTCTTCAACTTTCTTATTGTCGTCTATTTCTTCTTTCTGCGACTCAAGAGCTTTAACCACCGCTTCGCTGCCCTTCTTAAGCTCTTCCGCAAGCTGAATTACGTTAAATCCTTTCTCGCGGATAACCTTTTCACCTTCCTCAATCATTGCATGAGCAAGAACAACGGAAGTCGTTGTTCCGTCTCCGACGTTGTCATTTGTTTTGTCAGCCGCCTGCTTGATGAAGTCGGCCCCGAGATTTTCATATTTATCTTCAAGCTCCACCTCCTTAGCGACGGTTACGCCGTCAAAAGTAACCTGCGGCGCGCCATAGCCCTTTTCAATTACCACTGCCCTGCCGCGCGGACCCAAAGTCATACGTACCGCATCGGCAAGCTTGTCAATTCCCTTTTTTAATGCCGCGCGGGCATCTTCGTTAAATAAAATTTGTTTAGCCATTTTAACTTTCAGCGTAGCGATACCAATATACGAATGTACGAATTATACAAATATTTATTCGCATCATTCGCATAATTTGTATATTCGCATCGCTACTCTTCAATTATTGCGAGTATATCGTCCTCGTCCCCCACAAGATATTTTTTGCCCTCTATTTCTATCTCGTCGGGGCCGTATTTCTTGAAGAGCACCGTGTCGCCGACCTTAACCGACATCGGAACGCGCTCCCCTTTTTCGTTCAACTTGCCGGGACCGACAGCCAAAACTCTGCCCTTAACGGGCTTCTCTTTCTCGGCCGTGTCGGGAATAACGATCCCGGACTTTGTTGTTTTTTCTTCCTCGACCGGTTCGAGAAAGACATGACTTGATAAAGGTTTGAAGTTCATACAATTTTCAATTTTATAAAAACAAAAGCGCCTTGTCAAATCCACACTTTTGGCGGAAC
>CAZVKF010000016.1:3969-11971 GCA_964627585.1 uncultured Candidatus Saccharibacteria bacterium
AAAACCGCCCCTTACGCCGGGAGCGGTGCGGCTTTTATTCGTTTATAACAGCGGAGGATCAATATTTTAACGCGTTTTGCGAGATATTCGGGCCTGTCGTTCTTTCTGACATAAATCACCATGATGTTGGGATACTTACTAATGTGCTGCCGCGCGCTGTGTATGGAAGATTTGACCTGAAGAGGAAACGAGAAACGGGATTTCAGAAATATTAAAAAGTCGGTGTGCTGGGCATCAAGCTCTCCGTTCTTTGAACTATGGCGATACCATGCGATCTCGTCCCACTCCTCCATTAAAATATGCAATGCCTGGTCAATTTTGACTTCCGCTTCATCTCCAGGTTCGTGATGTTTGGACACGCAGCTTCTCCACTGCCGGATACGGATATGAAAAAGCTGCCTCCACTATAAAGATGAAAATATTTTTATGCAAGGGGTGTCGGTGTCTTTATGTACAAATTCAACGGGTTGTTGACACTCCAGCAGCGGGCAATGCCATAACCGCCATGCTTCTCGCGCGGCTCTGAGGCCGAGCGGGCATGGTGTCCAGCCGCGCTATTTTTCTCGGAATCGAGGTCGGCTTGCTCCGGCGGCAAGCCGCCTCTGCGCTCTCGCTCCGACGGTCCGACCGCGGTCGGACACCAAGCCGTCGGAGCTCCGAGAGCTTCCTTGAAAAACAGCGCGGCTGGACGAGCGAGGCCGAAGCGCCAGCGAAAACCCTCGCTGGGGGTTTGAGCGGTAGCGAAAGCATGGCGGTTACGGCATAAAATCTGTCAACAGCGGGTGAGGAATGTACCACGCTTTATTGACAAAAGTCAAAAAATCATTTATAATTATTCCAGCTCAAAAACAAATCGGGAAAGGAGAATCGCGATGGAAAAATTTGAACTCACGTCGCGCATAAAGGACGGCAAGGCGATAGTAACCCTCAGCCAGATTTCCCCGGACAAAGTCATGGTCGAGCTTTTCGACCCCAGCAACCTGAAATCCCTGGGTAAGAAAGCTTACGAGGCCGCAAGCACCGAAGAAGCGCTGAAAAAGATGCTCGACATCCTAGACGAACAAAATGGCTCCTCCGGCGTCTACGAAGCTGCGCCTATCACCCTCCACTAGATGCGCGAACACGTTATAAAATAATCCCCCTGACCCGGTCAGGGGGATTATGCGTTAAGACAGGTTCTGCATCATTATCTCTATGCGCCTTGTATCGGGATGAAATTCAAGCTCTTTATCGTTATAAATTATCCTCGGCTGGTATCCGGGCGCATCGCTTTTCAAACTCTTCTCTATTCTTTTGACCTGTATATTTTTAACGAACCGCTCCAGGGCGTCGCCGAATGAGCCGGAAAAAATCTTTTCAATAAATCTCTTTGACGCGCTTGGGGTTTTATGCAAATGCCGCAAATCGTCGTAATATGTTTTTTCGCTGCCGAGCCAATCGCGGTTGGCTTCCCAAAATTCGTTAAGTTTTTGAGTGCCGCCGAACACCGGCGCTAAATTGAAGTAAAGATTTTGCCAATAGGCGTTGTACGGCGGCGAGAGGCGGTACGTCCGCGCGGTTATAAAATGGTTGAGGCAAATTTTATCTGCGGCTGCCTCGTCGTGATTCAAACGCTTACGCCGCCAACCCAGCGCTCCGAAAGCCAGAATGCAGAAGAGGCGCGCCGTAAAAATGCGGCCGGGCTTTACGGCCACAATCACGTCGAAATCGGACTCTTGACGCACGTTTCCGTACGCCAGCGATCCGGCGGCAAGAACAAAATCTACGAACGGAATGTGGCGGAATGGCCAGGTACGCTGGAGAAACTTCTCCCATTTCTTGTCGTAAAGCACCGCCTGCCGCCGTTTTTTTATTTCATCATTCATATTCCTCTACGGCTTCGGGCTTTTTGAGCGCCATCGGCTCAACGCCCATCTCCTCCCCGCTGATACGAAGCACATCCTTATCTATTTTGCCGAATTCCTTATAGGCCTGATTGTACATACTGACCGCCGTGCCCAAATTTTTGCCGAGCTTCTGCATATAACCGTCGTAAGTTCCGAGATGGCGTCCCAAATTCTCGACTTGCTTGATGATTTCCTTCGCCTGCTTCGAGCTCTTTTGCTTTATCAAACCTTGCAGGACGGTCTGCAAATATGCCAAGAATGACGTCGGCGACACTATGATGACCCGTTTCTGCCCCGCATACTGAATCAAGTTTTTAGCGTCTTCGCCCAACGACCCCACTTTATTTATAAGCAAATCGTAATACACCGCTTCGGAAGGGATGAACATAAACGCGAAATCCATTGTATTTTCCTGCGGCTTCACATATTTTGAGGTTTCGTCTATGCGTGTTTTCAGGTCGGAAATGAATGCGGTTTCATATCTTTTCCTTTCCGTCGGGTCGCCGGCTTCAATGATACGATTGTAATTTTCCAAACTGAACTTGGAATCAACCGGGATAATGCGTTTATCCAGAAACACCGCAGCATCAACGATTACGCCGTCGGAAAACTTGTATTGCATCTGAAAAGTTCCCGGCGGCAAAACGTTTTCAAGAACGGCCTGCAAATAATATTCCCCCAGCACGCCGCGCTGTTTCGGGTTTTTCAAAATATCCTGCAGGTTCTTGAGCTGGTCCGCGAAACTGACTACCTGCCTGTTGGTTTCATCGAGCTTCGTCAGACGTTCGGTTACGTCGCGGATAATCTTCGCGCTCTCCCCGAACTGCCGCTGGATGATGCGCGTTGATTCGCCGAGTTTTGAATCGAGCGTACGCACGACCTCGTTTATCTGATTCTGGAGCAACAACAGCCCTCTCTCGTCCTGCGGCTGAGCCTGCTTGGTGAAAACGCGGTATAAAATAAAAACGCCGGCGACAAGCACCGCGAGAATGGCAACCAAAAAATAAATTTCCATACTGCGTTTATTATCGCAGTTAATAAAGCGGGACGCAATACGAATCGCCTAAGGAAGATTTTGTCTTTTGAAAATTCCCTCGTATTTCGCTTTGCCCTCGCAGCGCTCAAAAACGAACTGGCAAACCTTAAGTCCCGGCTTAACGCTTATGGCGCGCGGACTTAAATTGGCTATTTCCAAAACCTGATGCGAACTTATGCCCGGCTGTATGAATGGCGCCGAAATGTGAATCATCAAACCGATGCGCGCAAAGCGGCTCCGGCCTTCCAGCCAGCCGGCTATATCTTCAGGCAATGTAATCTTCTCTTTCGTAACGCCGAGAATGACCTCCCCCGGCTGTATGCGGTAACCTTTTTTTATTGAGATAAGCTTGGTGATGTTGCGGAAATGCGCTTTCTCCGAAGCGGCGAACGGGGCTCCTTTTTTAAAAATCCTGATGTCGTTTCCGAGCGCCAAATCATAAGACGCCGGCCCGATATTTTTTGCGGAAAACGGGCTTATTTTAATCCTGCCCCTTTTTATTTCCGCAAGAATGGCTGTTTTTGTGAGAATCATGCCTTCTTAATTATAACCGAAATTTTAAAAAACCGCCCCGACTAGGTCGGGGCGGTGAAAACTGGAAGTCGTTTCTCTTTAGTCGACGTCGTCGCTGAAGAGAACCGGCTCTCACTTAGCATTTACATTATAGCGCGCAGACGCCCGAAAAGTCAAGTATTTTCATTATCCACCGGCGCGCTTGAAGGTTTGAACACCACGAATTTATAACCGCTAAAATTCCACGCAAAAGAAACCGGAATACCGATGGCCTTTGCGATGTTCTCCCAAACAACAAGCGTAAATCCATCCGGAGCGCCGACAACACTCGTCAATACGTAAATAATTACGTCGTTTATAAGCAATCCGATGACGCTTACGACGACGAATTGAATAAACTCTCGGGCTTTCATTGCGTCTCTTCTTCCAAAAGTCCAATACTTGTTCCAGAAGTAACTGTTTATAACAGCGGCGCCGAACGAAACGGTATTGAAAATAACAAGATAGAGGCCGGAATAAATCCCGGTCGCAGAACTGAGCAAATTGAGAATGCCGAAATCAAGCAACGTATTCAAAACGCCGGTAGCGCCGAACTTTGCAATTTGCCAGAGTACCGCCCAATGTCTGCTCAACAACTGCGCCGCTTTCAGACCGGCCGGAACACCAAACGCGGTTATAATGACAATCGAGATTTGAACAACGAAGCTGAATGAAAAATTAAGATTGCTCAAAACCGGCTGGGCCAAAACGCCTATTAGCGCTCCGATGATAAAACCGATCCGAATATCACGTTTGTTCATCCCAAAAATTCCTCAATCAATTTTATCAGGTCCGGCCGTTCCTTACCGAACATGACAGTCCCGTGTCCGGCGGTTTTATAGATTTGTATTTTCTTTTCAACGCCTTCCGGAACGGCGTCGAAAAGCTTGCGGTTCTGTTCCGCGTTGTTTCCGCCGGAACGGATATCGTCTTCGCTTGACGCGAAAAATACTTTTTGTCCTAACCGCAATCTTTTCACAAGCGGCTCGGTTTCAACGCCGCGATAGTTCAAACCCGGCGAAAGTAGAATTGCGGTTTTGAATTCGGGGTGTTCCGCGATGTATTGAAGCGAAAGATTTGCGCCTATGGACGCGCCGATAAAAATCGTCTTCCCGGGTGACGCACCTTTCCCTTTCAAAAATTCTGCGGCAGCTTCAATGTCATAAATGCTTTTCTGGTGTTCTTCGTCGCTAAAATTCTTGTATCCTTCTGGCCCGCCGCCGGACTCGCCGTGACCGCGAAGATCAATCGCTATGGAAGAATAGCCGTTTTCGCGGATTTTTTCAGCGAACGGCCGCCAGGATTCCTTTGTAGCCGGCATCATGTGCAAAAAAATAATCCAGCCCTTCGGTCCGCCTCCGCCGGAAGGGACGGACGGCGGACGCGCCTCGTAGTAATCGTACGCGATTTTTTTGTTGTCCTTTGTGATTAATTTAAAGCCATCCATATCTTTTTAAATTCCCCCGCTTTCAAGCTGGCGCCGCCCACGAGCGCGCCGTCAATTTCCGGCCGGCGCAAGAATCCCGCCGCATTTTTGGCGGTAACCGAACCGCCATACAGTACACGAAGATTTAAGCCGTAAGATTTAAGATGTAAGATTTTTTTAATATATGTGATCATTTCGGCGGCCGCCTCGGGAGTATCAGAAACTCCGCCGCTGACGGCGCTGATGGCCCAGACGGGTTCGTAGGCCACAATTAGCGACAAACGACCAGCGACAAGCGACAAGGAAATTCCTCTTAGATCTTTTTCCAATTGCTTTTTAACGTAGCTCTTCGCCCTCTTTAATCCTTGTTTCTTGTCTCTTGTCACTCGTGTGGGTTCGCCGACGCATAAAACCACTCTCAAGCCGGCCTTAAGCGCCGCCCGGACTTTTTTATTGATCATCTCATCGGTTTCGCCGGCCAATCGCCTGCGTTCCGAATGTCCCAGGATAACGTAACGAACGCCTATCTTTTTAAGCATCGCAGGGGAAATTTCTCCGGTTGCGGCGCGGGGCTCTTCCAAAAAAACATTCTGCGCGCCGAGTCCGGCACGTTTCAAAACTTTTTTTACGCTTTCCAGAAATACGAACGGCACGGCTACGACAACGCCGGAAAAATCTTCGCCATGAGCTAAGCGCACTGCCTCATTTACGGCCGGGGGGTTCATTTTCCAATTTGCTATCAGGAGTTTTTTCATGTCGCTTGTTTCTTGTTGCTTGTCGCTATTTTCTAAGTATCTTCGCCGCCTCATTCGGATCAACCACCGTGATCTCAACTCCGGTACCAAGTTCGAATCCGGCGGAAACGCTGATCTTAGGCAAAACCTCAATATGCCAGTGGTAATGGCCGTAGGCCTTTTTGAGCTGAATGGGAGCGGTGTGAATAAAGAAGTTATAATCCGGATCGTGGAGATTTTTTTCGATTTTCTTCAAAACATGCTGCAGGCAATCCACAACACCCCATAAATCTTCATCGAGCGTATTCTCGAAGTACGACAGGTGCTTCCTCGGGAAAATACGCACCTCGAACGGCTCCCGGGAAACAAAAGGCGCAAACGCCACCGCTCTTTTGTTTTCATAGATCAAACGTTTCTTTTCCTTCAATTCCCAGTCGATCATAACGCAATGGACGCATTTTTTATTCTCCGCGTAATAATTCGACGACCCTTCAAGGGAATGCTCGATGTCGGGAGGAACGACAGGTATCGCAATCATTTGGTAGTGGGGATGATAAATTGACGCGCCCGCTCCGACTCCCCAGTTATGGAATATCGAAACATAAGCAAGGTATTCGTCGTTCAAAAGCATAAGGTAGCGATCACGAAAGGCGCGAAATACAAGATTCGCCCGCACTAAACTCAGTTTTGGAAAATTTTTATCATGATCGCGAGTAATCACCAGATCATGGTGCCCGACGCCCGGCAGAACGGGATATGGTCCGTGTTTCGCCGCAACTGCAATTATCTTTTCATGGCTTACGGCCGGATATCTATTAGGAATTATCTGCAGCTCCCAATCGCGTCCATCTTTATACAACAAAATAGGCGCGTCATTGCCGTACTTTTGAGGATTTTCAAGCGGGCAGCCGCGAACAGGCGTCCGCACGCGCTTAACCCCCTTCATCGCCTTTATTAATTCCTGCGGACGTTTGGCGCGGCCGGGCGACATTACAATCCAGTCGCCGGATACTATATCTTGTCGCAGTTCAGAATCCATTTACTTTATTCTATTCTCATAATACCACCTCAGCACATCTTTAGCTATTGGCGTAGCGCTAAGCACGCTCTCCGGCGCATCTTCAACTAATACCAAAACGGCAATTTGGGGTTCCTGAGCGGGCGTATAAGCGACGAGAAGGGCATTATTTTTTGCATTATTCTGAATCTGGGCGGTGCCGCTCTTTGCGGCTATTGAAAAAGGCAGATCATGCATGGAATATGCCGTGCCATACGGCTGCGCAACCGCGTCCTTCATTCCTTTCCTGACCTCTGCGAACGCATTGTCCAGGCCCTCAAGACGGTTGAGGATTTGGGGCGGGTCATCATTCTTTGCGATGTGAGGCCGCCATAGCGTACCGCCGTTAGCGATGGCGGAAATATAATTAAGCAGCTGGAGCGGGGTCACGAGAAAATCGCCCTGTCCGATGCTGACATTATACGTATCCCCGAGCCGCCATATGTCGCCGGTGCGCGATTCTTTCTTTTCGGGGTCCGGCAAGAATCCTTCCGCTTCTCCGGTAAAATCAACGCCCGTTTTCGTTCCGAACCCGAATTTCTTCCACCATTCTTCCAGTTTGGCTATGCCCAATCCTTTTATGGCTTCGAATCCTCCGCCGACGCTGTAGAAATATACGTTGCTTGAACGAGCCAATGCCGAATGCACATCCACCCAGCCATGCGGCTTCCAATCCAAAAAGCGGCTGGGCTGATCGGGAAAATAGGGGTTCGGGATTTCTATGTATCCGGCAGAAAAAACTTTCGTTTCCGGAGTAACGATTCCTTCCGTGAGCGCCGCAGTAGCGACAAGAGGTTTGATGGTAGAGCCCGGATTGTACATTCCGGAAATCACCCGGTTGAAAAGCGGTTTATCGCGCGAAGTTAATATGCGTGACCGCTCTTCTCTCTTTTCGGTTTCGGAAAAAGCATTATTGTCGTAGCTCGGTAAACTTATCAAACTCAAAATCTCGCCGTTGCGCGGATCTACGGCAAGACCTACGCCCGAGGTACGTCCCAAAGACGCAAGTCCGGCGCGCATCCTCTGATAGAAATACCTTTGGAATTCGGCATCGATGGTCAGAGTGAGATTGCTGCCGACCTTAGCCTCATGCAACGTCTGATTTTCAAGTAAATCCCCTTTGGCATTGCGGTATGTTATAGAAATACCGTTCTCGCCGCGCAACAGACCGTCGTACCGCAATTCCAATCCCGCCTTACCGATTGCATCATTTAAAAAAAGATTGGGATTTGCGGCAAGCTCATCGCGGGAAACCGAACCGGTATAGCCGATAACGGAACAAAACACATCGCCTCCTTTGTCTTTCCTGAA
>CAZVKF010000017.1:0-11434 GCA_964627585.1 uncultured Candidatus Saccharibacteria bacterium
AGCATCCTTACTATTTTTGCGATCTTGGAATTTTTCTGTCCAACCGCGACGTAAATGCAAATTACCTGTTGGCGGCCCGGGTCCTGTTTCTGATTCAGAATGGCGTCGAGAGCAATGGCTGTTTTGCCGGTTTGCCTGTCGCCGATAATAAGTTCCCTCTGCCCGCGGCCGATCGGAATCATGGCATCTACGGCTTTAATTCCGGTATGAAGAGGCGTATTAACGGATTCACGCTCAACAACCGAAGGAGCGGTGCGTTCAAGAAAATAATCCGTGGCCTTGTTTACGTCGTGAAATATCACGCCCTTGCCGTCCAAAGGCTCCCCGAGAGAATCAACGATCCTTCCAATTAATTCTTCACCGACTTTGATGGAAAGCACTTTACCGGTCTGGCGGACGCGGTTTCCGACCTCCACTGAGTACATATCTCCCAAAACAACGGCGCCTATCAAACTCTCCTCCAGGTTAAAAGCGAGAGCGGCTATTTCGCCTTTTTTGGTTTCTATGCTTAATAATTCCTGGCTTAAAGCTTGCCGGAGGCCGGAAATCCTCGCAATGCCGTCGCCGATTTCATTTACGATCCCGACATTTTCAAATTCGGGTTTATCTTTAAAATCCTCGATTTCTTTTTTTAATTTTTCCAGAATATCGTACGTCATTATTCCAATTTATTTAAATAATCTGTTCAACTTTCTTTGGAGCGTGCAGTCCAATTCCTTTTCGCCGTCGATCAATATGCGCATACCCGCAACAAGTTCGGGACGAATTACAATTTCTACATGGTTTTTGTCCGAAAAAAACCGCTTGAAATTCTTATTGTCTTCCGGAATATTCCTGGCTAATTCAAGAGTGACAATTCGCCCGCCTTGATTTTTGACAAATGCATTTCGAACGGCCTGGAAAATTTTTTCGATGCGCAGGAAATCGCCGTTCTTTCGGATAATCTCAATAAATTTCCTCAGAAAAACACCTTGTTTTTCGTTGGGCGCCTTGGCTATCGTCTCGACAAAAGCTTTTGCGTATAATTCCGCTTGATATTTCATGGTTTTCCTTGCTTAACTGCCTGGATAGCCTGCTTGACGAGTTCTTCGTCAACCTGCTCCGGCCGAAGCGAAACCGTCTTTACGATTGCCTCTTTAACCAATAATTTAGCTTCTTGCGCGAGGCGTTCCAGAGCATCGATGCGTCTATGTTCTGCGGTTTCCGCCGCATCTTGAAGCAGCGTTTCTGCTTTTTTATTCGTCTCGGAGATTATCCCCTGCGCCCTGACGCGGCCTTCTTGTTCCGCGGACTTGATGATTTCCATTGCCGATTTTTCTGCGGCAACGATTTTTTCTGATTTCATTTTCTCAATCTCCCCCAATCGGCGCTCCACTTCTTCTGCGCCTTTCAAACCAAGTTCTATTTTTCGCCGACGCTCCTCCATCACCCGCATCAGGGGGCGATATACAAAAACCGTTAAAACTACAAGAAGAACGGCAAAATTAACTCCTTGGCTGACAAGGAGTTTCCAGTCAATGCCGAGTTGGTGCAGTAATTCGTTCATCCCGTTAACTCACGAATTTCAATATTAACGATACGACCAATGCGTAAATCGCGATGGCTTCCGCGAACGCTATCGCCAGAATCATCGCCGTTTGGACTTTTGGCGCGGCCTCGGGATTGCGTCCGATAGCATCCGCACCCTTTGAACCGATCAAGCCGATCGCGAGAGCCGGAACGACCGTTCCGAGCCCCATAACGATCGCGATTGCGAATAATTTTGCTACTTCTGTTTCCATAAAAAATAAATTAACAAATTGATTAGCGACCTTTAATGCGCCGTTTCCTCTGTTGTTGCCATCGCAATGAAAACCAGCGTCAACATTGAAAATATGAATGCCTGAATGAATCCCACAAATACCTCCAGAAAGAGAAACGGCAGGGGTATGAAATACGGTACCAAGAAACCAACGATGGTAAGAAGCACTTCGCCCGCAAACACGTTTCCGAACAATCGGAAAGAGAATGAAATTATTTTAATAAATTCCGAGATAAATTCAAGTAGGCCCACGAAAGAGGAAATGGGGTGTTTTAAGGTGAAAAATTTTGAAAAGTGCTTTTTAAATCCCACAACCAGGACCCCCAGAAGATTAACGCTTACTACCGATATAACGGCGAGCGCGATGGTAAAATTAAGGTCGCTAGCCGGCGAACGGAAAAGAGGCGCAGTGCGGGTATCCCCTATTTTAATGGAGCCGATGCCCGGAAAAAGCCCTATCCAATTTGAAATGAGAATAAAGAGAAAAATTGTCGCAACGAGAGGTAAATAACGTTCTGAAAGCCGGCGTTCGCCGAAGACGGTATCCATCAAAGACAGCGCTTCTTCTATGAATAATTCAAAGAGCGATTGCAGCTTCCCGGGAATAAGCGTCAGTTTCCTTCTTAACGCTGCGGCGCAAATTACAAAAATCAGCAACACCATAAATGACAAAAGAAAAGCATTGGTAATCGGCCAATGCCCTATGCGGAATATTTGTTCGGCTTGTATCGATATTTCAGGCATTAAAAACTATTGCAATACGTTTATTCCGGTTTCCGTATCTTTGTTGCGCGCCATTACGCTCTCAAATTTTTCCAGGACAATCTCGCATGTTCCGGAAACAATCATTTTCTTCACATGTCCTCCGTACCCCAGCATTTCTGAATCCGAAAAAGATCCGTGAGCGTGAATATTAATATTATTATTCATCAATGACACATTACCCGTCAACCCCGTAACTTCAAGGTCGGCGTTCAGCGTCTTATCCAAAAGTTCTTTCCGTTCGTGATCGTACCATGATAACACCGCTTCTCCCACGGCGCCTATGCCCGAAAAAACTCCGGCCTTAATGCTTTCGTTGCCGCAAAAAACCTGCAATGAGCTTATTACTTCCTCGCCGCGGTCAAAACGGAGAACGTATTTATTATTTTCATGCACAATGATTTTCATGAAAGATTCGAATAAGCGACCCTGTTAAAATATTTGGCCGTCAACCGTCCCTCCTTCCCCAATTTTGGGTCGAGAACGTAAGAAATAATGCCGCAGTTTTTGATGCGATTCTCGCTGTCCAACTGTAGAATCTCCTCTTCGGTCATGCGGGTTAGAAGTTTATGGAAAACCAGCATTATGGCCGAATGTGAAACAACCAGAATGTTTTTGCCGCTATGCTCTCTCACAAGAGTGCCCAAAAAATCATGAACGCGCAGCGCGATATCCGGATAGCTTTCTCCTCCCGGCGGACGAAAATAATATTTGCCTTCGATTCCCCGAAGATGATGCCATTCCGGATATTTCTTGCGAATTTCTTCCGCGGTAGTTGCATGGAAAATGCCGAATTCTTTCTCGCGAATCCTCTCTTCGATGATTGTGTGCGGGACATTTGCACCGAACGTTTTTAAGATTCCGGCCGCCGTTTCCCGCGCCCTGCGAAACGGAGATGCGAAAACGGCGTCAAATTTCCGATATTCCTTCTTTAACAATTCACCCGTTTTCTTCGCCTGAAAACGGCCGTTAGGCGTAAGACGAATGTCGGCATTCCTTGTTTCTTTTATCCGTTTGGAAAAATCGTGCCGTTTTCCCGAATCAACCAGAGAGCGTTCGCGATTTTGTTCCGACTCGCCGTGCCTGACCAACACTAAATTTTTAGGCCATTTCGACATATATAAACATCATAGATCGAACAGCGATTGCATACCAATCTTGATATCGTGGCGATAAATCCAACCGACATTCGCTTCCAGAACGTATTTTGCCGCCGATTTCGGCTGGAACGCCCGAGGAAACGAATCCGGACGGACATCGGTTGTGAGATCCACTATTCTCTTATCTGCATCCATCCAGATGATGTCAATGGGAAATTTCATGTCTTTCATCCAAAAAGAGTATAAATCCGGCCTTTCAAAAACGAAGAGCATGCCGCGATCTTCCGCGAGCGATGCCTCTCCCGAAAGCCCGAGCGCGCGTTCCTGCTCCGTATCGGCTACTTCTACCGTCAAATTTGCTCCGCCGATCTGTAATGGCAATAACGTTTTCGTGCAATCGTTGAACGCGGCTACCCGCGAGTTGTATTCGGAAACCATGCCTTTTACTTCCTCCAAAAGGCGATTGTAATTTTCGACGAGGGCGTTATACTCGTCAACTTTACGTTTGTAGTCCGGACCCCGCTTCGGCTGTGTTTGTTCAATGTCTTGATTCATTGCCTCCAAAGAAGAGCGCCAAGCGTCCAATTGCGTTTCATCGGACCGAATTACTGCGCGCAGCGAAGAATCCGGCCGCGGACACGCCGAGAGCGGCAGACCGAATATCTGCACCGCAAGCCAGACGTCTCTCCACTCAAATATTCCGTTGCCGACTGCAACGCCGATCTCGCGATAACTCGGATTGAGGATATTGGCGCGGTGTCCCGGACTGTTCATCCATCCCTGTACCAGCGCTTGATTGTCTTTAAAGTTACCTGATGCAAGATTCTCGCCGAGAATTATAAATTCATATGCGGCATTCTTTGTCGCCGATGCGGCATCGGCTCCGGAAGGCGAAACATGGGCAAAATATTGTTTGGCAAACATGTCGTTTAATCGCTCTCTCGCCGCTTTATCCAACTGAACGTTCTCTGATAACGAGAGCAAATCTTCGTTTTTTCGCTGAATGTTCGTCCATACTATTATTCCATTATTCGTGAGCGGGGAGGCGGATTCGATTTTTCCTTGTTCCGATTGAAGAGGCGGCGGCGTTACGACGATCTCTTTGCTGATTTTTTCAGTTGCGAGATCGTAGGCCACTTTCTGAACCTGCGGCAGTTCTACTGATAACTGTCTGTAAAAAGTCGGCAATTTTCCTGTTAAAAACAAAACGGCGGCGCCGATAAAAACGGCAGTAACGGCAATTAAAAGCTTGTATTTCATTTCTTGCTTATGTGATTCAGCGCGTACTCCAAAGAAGCCCCTACCTTTTTGCCGGGATTAAAAATATTAAGAGGATCAAAAATCTTTTTCGTTTCTTCAAAAAGATCGTATATTTTATCGCCGTACATTTTCCTTAAATAAGGACTGCGAATAAGGCCGTCGTTATGTTCTGCCGTAATTGACCCCCCGAATTTAAAGACAAGGTCGTATACTTTCTCCGAAAGTTCAGGGATGATGGCTCGATCTTCGGGACTGGCGAGATTCATCAGCGGAATAATGTGAAAGTTCCCGTCGCCCACGTGGCCGGCAATGGTATAGATAAGATGCTTATATTGGTCGAGAATGGCATTGAGCTGGGGCAAAAATTCCGGCAGCCGTTCCGGATTTACGATGATGTCGTCAATAAACGGCGCCGTGTGCTTGTCTTTGATACGCTGGCGCAAAAGGTTGAAACTTTCCCTGCGGATCGCCCAGTATTTTTTCGATTCTTGCGAAGTTCGCGTAATTTTAAATTTGACATCCAGTGTTCTTAGATATTTTTCCAATTCGTTTATCTTTTGTTGAAGTTCCGTTTCGTTATCGGACGTGAATTCTGCCAGCAATACAAGTCTCGTGATTCCGCCGGTCACTGCCATCCAGATATCCGGCAAGAATTGAAGTGCAAGCGAAAATATATTTTTTGCTCCAAGCTGTTTTGCGAATGACGGGAAAAATTTTATCGCCAGTTTCAATGTGTGGTCATCATACGATTCGAAACTTTCCGGTCGCAAAGGCAGTACGGCGTGTACGACATCAACCAGTTTATCAAGATTCGGAAGAAATATTACCGCTAGACGATTGTGCGTTTTTATCGGCACCAGCCGGAACGTCGCCTCAGTCAAAAATCCCAGCGTACCCTGTGCCCCCGTTAAAAGCTTCGCCAGGTTGAATGTATTTTTCTCTTTATCCCATATGTTCCAAAGATAATAACCGGCGGAATTCTTGGATACTTTCGGTTTTGCGCTTTGAATCAGACCGTAATTTTTGGATATCAGCTCGTACATTTTACGGTACAAATCCCCTTCAAAATTGCTCATCTCCATTTTTTCACGCAATTCATTCTCGGCCAGTTCTTTTAATTCGTATTCGTTTCCGTCGGCTAAAACAACCCGCAGCCGCTCCACGTAATTCTCCGTCTTTCCGTAAACCAAGCTCTTTTCGCCCCCGGAATTGTTATTGACCATTCCCCCGATGGCGCATATTTCACGCGATGCCGGATAGGAAGGAAGAATAAGTCCGTAGCGCAGCGTCTCTCGTTCAAAATCACGGTAAAATACGCCGGCTTCGGCGGTCGCAAGACGACCGTTCGAATCTATCGATTTGATGCGGGTAAAGTATTTGTTGAAAACAAGGAGTATTGATTCGGTAAGCGATCCGCCGCTCATGTCCGTACCGGCGGAACGTGCCGTCAGCGAAACATTCATACCTCGAGCTTTTTCCCGGGCCGCGAATTTTACGAGATTTTTCACGTCCTCAACGTCTTTAGGAAACGCCGCCAGTTGCGGATATATCTCAAAAATACTCGCATCATGGCTGTATAACGCAAGCGTTTCCGCATCATCTGCTATGTCGCCTTTGAAGAAGGGTCTGATTTTTTCTTTTAACTCGCCCATTTGATTTTAAAATTATACCATCGTTGCAGGATAATAAAAAAGAATCCCGCAGCTGCGGGATTCATGATTCCTTCGCAATTCCGTAATTTGAATACGTCGGATCGCCGGTGATTTCACGTTCCACATCAAGAAACGGCGGGAGTTCCAGCTTGTCGTTCTCTTCGGTCAACTCGATCTCGAGAACGCATAACCCCGGCCGCGGCTCCATGAAAACGTCCAACTCAAAATACTGGTCGCTATACACGAAGCAGTATCGGTTTTTCCGTATAATGCGTGAGGCGGGATCTTTACACGCCTGAAAATGAGTATAATCAAGCGGGCTTATGGCGTTTTCCGCTTCCTGCCTTACGCCGGACGAAACGTCTACTTTGCACGTTTTGTAATAATCCGAAAATCCGTCCTGCGTCCTTTTTCTTTTTTTTATCTGCTGGTCCGCAGGAGAAACAAGATACATCTGTTCGATGGATATTTTCTGAGCATGACGGAAATGTTCGCTTCCGAAATCCGGGATGCGTTGCAAAAGGAATTTTCTTTCGATCTCCAAAGGAACGGGAATGCCCAAGGCGCGAGAAATAACTTGAAGAAGCCGCCTCAGTTTATGTTCAAAGTCGACAGTATTGTTAATAATCCTCAGATGAGGATGGCCTGTCCAGGCATTTTTTATCAGCTCATCGGTGATGCGCGCTTCTTCCAAATCCTCCTGCCGCGCCCTGTTATTGGCTTTGGTGTAAAACTGCTCGGCGCCTCTTGCCGCCGTAACAAGATGTATCACTGCGTCGTAACTGTTTCGGACGCCGTATATGTTCAACCCCGCTTCCTCAAAAAGAGATTTCAAATATTCTTCCGGCACGTAAGCCAGAATGTCCATTTCTGCACGGTCAAAAAGAATAACCCGCCGCTCGCCCTCAAAAATTTCGGCGATAGCGTTGAAGCGCCGCCTTACATCCAATTGGGCAAGAAAAATTTGTTTTTCCAGATCCAGAAATTTCTTGAAATCGTTTTTTCTCAGTTCTGCAATATCACGGACACCGCCTTCTATAATCATCGTGGCAACTTCTGGCGTGTAAAAAGCCCGGATGCCGCGATCGCGCAATTTCTCATATGCGTAATTTTTACCGGTTGTTTTTCCTGAACACGGCCCGCCGGTCAGTACCATTTCTTTTACCGGCTTTTCCATTCCTCCACCTCAATTGTGAAACAAGCTGATAAAAGATTATCAGATGCCGCCTAAAAATAAAAGACCCCCTACTTGATTTCGTATTGGAGCGCTACATTCACCGTAATTTCTTGCGAGCCGGGCTCAATGGTTGGTGACGGCCCAGAAGGACCCTCAAAACCGCCGCCCTTGCCTGCCGACTCCGCGAAGTAAGAGGGCTGCGGATAGTACCCTCCTTCGCTGATGTTCAATAAGCGGCCGAGCTTAAAATCTGCGGAGTCGGCGATGGCCTGCGCTTTTTCGCGCGCCTTGATTATAGCTTCGGCGCGAGCCTGATTTTGCGGCTTCTCCGAATCATCAATGGTGAAAGAGAGCTGCGAAACCGAGTTTGCGCCATACTCCGCAATGCCGGAAAAAATTTCTCCCGTCTTGTTAAAATCCCTTATTTTAATCTGCACCGTCTGATTTACGGCATAGCCGACAATTGCAGGCGGCGGGCAGGGACGAGGAAGAGGAGATACGCCTTCCATAATGGGCGGACATCTATATGATTGATAACGTGGCAAAATATTATAATTTTGGGTTTTAATATCTTTTGCGTCAATCCCTTTTGATTTTATAAACGCTATGATGGCATTAACTTTTTCGGTATTTTTGCGCTGAAGTTCAACGATATCCGCGCCGTCCTGCGTGATGACGCTGAAAGTAAACTGCGCGACGTCGGGAACGGCCACCGCCTTGCCCTGTCCGCTTACCGTAAAACTGCGGAAGGAGGACGGCTGAACGGATTGCGAATATGTTTTCACGTAACTGACCGCAGCATATGCAAAAGCAAAGAGTACTATTACCGCCGCGGCGCCCAAAGAATTTTTTATTTTGTCGTTCATATTATCAATTATAGCAATATTACTCACTTAAACGCAAATTTTTCCTGCAAACTCTTAAAGAAATAGTGCTTTTCGAGCTCGACAAATTTAACCAGACGAGGCGAACGCCTAATCTTTATAACGTCGCCTCTCTCGAGCGTAAAAATCGCGTCACCATCCACAATCATTATCACATCCACTTTTTCTCCGGTCTTTGAAAGCGAAAATAATCCCCGTTTGCGAAAATCTTTTATTTTCACCGACACCTCTCTGTTCCGTTTCACCACAATACTCGGCGTAGGGATATTATGATCCATAAGCTCGGTCACGATCATGCACTTAATGTCCGGCATGACAATCGGTCCGTGGGCGGAAAGGTTATAGGCAGTTGAACCGCCTCCGGTCGCAACCAACACTCCGGTGCCGCGAATATATTGTACGGGATGACCCTCTATATCTACCTCCAACTCCAGGATACCGAGCGGATTCTGTATCACGACTTCGTTTAAAGCGTTGGATTCAAAAACAACTTTATTGCCGCGTTTTACCGTAGCGGCTATCATCATTCTACTAACGGTTCGGCAGTTTCCTTTTAAAAACTGGTTCAGGGCGCTAAGAAATTTTCTGGATTCCCGGACAGAGGCCAGAAATCCGACATGGCCAAGATTCATTCCAAAAATTATGGCGCCGAGTCTTTGATATTGTCTGGCAGCATCAATAATGGTTCCGTCTCCGCCAATAACAATAACGGCCTTGGGCTTTCCTTTATTGATCTTCACGGCGGGATACTTTCTTCTGAGAAATCGCTTAATTTTTTCCGCCCAAGTTGCTGCTTTACGGCTGTCGGGATGGTAAAAAAGCGATAAATTTTTAATTTCTTTAGTTGGCATACCTTATCTAACCTAACAAAAAACCCGGCCGCACTCAATGCGCCGGGCTTATTCAGGAAAAGATTTAAGCCGATGGCAACTTGCTTCGGAAAAATCTCCTGAAGATGTTTTGAGAACTGATCCGTCTCTCTTTCTGGGCTCGAATCTCATGGACCGCCTCTTCGGGAGTCACGATAAGCTTGCTTGTAGTCCCGACCGGAATCCCCCCGGACAGAATGCTATTGGTGGGGGTGGCCTTCACCTTTGCCCGCGAAGCGTCCGGATTGCCCCAGTGGTTATAATCCGGACTCTTCTCTTTCTGTTCCCACCAATGAAGCGGCGCCAACTGCTTCTTAAGATGTCTGTTTCTACGACGATGGGTTTTGTCCGAATGGACTACTGCACAGTTATGCATGGTCTGCCTCCTTATGTTCATATTTGACGTTTGGATATCCGCTCCGCCGCGCAGCTTCAGCCATAAAATCCTTCAGCTTTTCAATGAATCCTTTGGGAACCGGGCCCTTTTCGTAATCGCCCCGAAGGTAACCAATCATTGTCGGGGCATTTTCTCCTAAGCTCTTCGTCTGCAAACGCCTCGTTTGCATACGATCGCTTCCCTCAACCAAAGAACCCGTCAAGACGTCCGTTATAAATTCCTCGGGCGGACGCCATTGATGATCCGCCACATAATGAAGGACCATGTCCGGCATCATCCATGATCGTCCAGAGCTGAAGGACAAAATCACATCTCCGCTACTTGAGTTTTTGAAACGAATCTTGGTCGGCGCTCCGGAAGTGCAGTATTCACAGATATGGAAGCCCATACCTACTTAACCTCCTTTGTTAAAGATGCCCATATTTTAACTTAAAATTTAAAATCTGTCAAATAATTGATTATTTATAACGATCCGGTATAATTAGTGTATAATTAACACTCTTAATGCTGATAAAAATAGATCCAAATATTAAGCGCGTCGAATTCTGGGCAGTCGGACCCGAAATACCGAAAGTGACCGGAGGAAAAATAAAAAGAGCTGATCAGGAAGTTTTAATCCATTCTTTTATCAACCCCCGGCTGTTGGTGGATAATGCCGCCATTTCATGTTTACCTTCGGTGAAACGAGACATTATTGTCCGGCTCCTTGAATTTCCCGACCGCTTAGTGGAGTATGATGGCGTTTCTCTAGCGTGGTCCGACGCGGAATATCCCAACGTTTGGGCGCCGTCAATTGATACCGCCCTTTTCGCGAAAGCGCTTCATTACCTTTTTAGAACCTCCAAGTATTACCAAACCATTAGATCCTTTCTTGAAATCGGCTGCGGCAGCGGTTTTTTAAGCAAATATATTCTGGCTAAAAAGCGCGACCTCGGAACAGCCATTGAGTACGCTCACCTTATGGACATAAATCGCGACGCACTTGCATGCGCCTTGGACAACATTGAACCGATACGCGGCAATACCCTCATTTCATACTCGCTTAACAGCCCCAATAAAATGATAAAAGTAATGCAGCCGTACGATTTAGTACTCTGCAATCCTCCTTATATCCCCCGGCCGCATGCCAAGGCAGATAATCCGTTTGAAGGATTGTTTCTTTACGGAGAAATACTTAAACGTGCGCACGAAATACTCAAGCCCGGCGGCCGTCTTATCACAAACTTTTCCAGTTTGTCCAAAAAAGAATTGCTGCCCGTATTCAAAAAAATATTCTCAGTCAAAACAATCTATCGCATGAGAATCCCTCTCAAGCTCCCGCTTTTAACCGCCAAATACTCCGATCAAAGCCGCAAATGGATGAATTATTTGGAACGCAATCAAAAATTGATTCTTGATTCTTCGGAGCGATCCGGCTACCGCTATTGGCAAAACATTGAAATTGTGGAATGCACCTTATTATGAAGATGAACAAAAAAACTTCAAAAAATGATTTTGGATTCATGCAAGTAGCTGCCGCTACGCCGCCGATT
>CAZVKF010000018.1:0-11210 GCA_964627585.1 uncultured Candidatus Saccharibacteria bacterium
AAACTCATCCTTATAGCTTGCACCCTGAAAAACCTAAAATCGAACGTCTGCCGAAATATCTTTGTAATAACCGGCTCGATATGCCCGCATCATTGATACGAACGGCGCGACGCCGGTCACAGTTGACACGAATACTTGCGTCTGAAAATGCGGCTCGAGAAGAAACGTGCCTTTTGCGGAGGGGCGTATGGTCAAAGTATCCCCTTCGCGCAAGCTCCACAGGCGCGGCGTAAGAGATTTCTCGGTGCGAAACTTATCCGGCACAAGCTCAAAAAAGAATTCCAAATATTCCTCATGAGGCGCGGAAACCATAGAGTAAGGACGCTCCTCGCCGTCCACACCGAGAGTGTAATATTGGCCCGGCCGAAAATTGTGCTTGAAAGAAGGTCTCAACCATAAAATCATCAGATCGGAAGTCAAATCTTTTCTTCTGACAACGGTTGCGCGCGGCAATTCTTTACCGGCCATCCCCTCTTCTCCGTTATTTCCATTTTTTAAAAGCCGCTGCCATCTTAACCCCAAATTGTCGGACTGTCCAGCAAAAAAGACGGCGTATTGCCGTCTTCAGGGTATTGTCGCATAGCCGTTATTTGCGAGATCGGCTTTTGTCTCAAGCCAATATTCCAAAATCCATTCGCGGTACCATTCTTCGGTTCTTTCGCCTTCTACCGAGCCGCACATTTCTACTATGGCGCCGGAAAGCCGACTTATAAAAACCGAGGGGAAAATGCCGGCCATCGCAAGAGGCGCGCAATGAACTTCCTCCTCCCGAGTGCCGAGTATCTTTTTTGCATCTTCGATATCGGTGTTTGTTCCGTATAAAAACGCGGGCCTGAGAGTATTTGAATCAAGCACGCGACGAACAAAACCCTCTATCTTCTGTTTATTTTCCGGAGATGCGGACCTGTAAAAAGTGTCCGATATTGCCAATCCTTTAAATCCGTCCGGATTTTTCAATGCTTCCTGCAATTCACTCTCCGAAGCCACGAATAGAATTTCCGGTCTCTGCTGCGAGAATGCGCGTCCGGCGGAAAATACAAGCAATGCGGCTGCCATAAAATACAGAACGCGGCGTTTCATATTCTTGCCTTCCTCCTTTCAGCTCTTTGCTTCTTCAAATTTAAGAAATGGAACTATAAACCACGTCAGGGCCGTGAAAGCGGCCGAAATAAATATGAGCGGGACAAGCCCTATCAGATCGAAAAGAAATCCTCCGAGCGCCTGTGAACCCATTCCTCCGAGATTCCAAAAAGACATCAGTGCGGCGAAAGTCGTACCTTCGCTGTATTTAGGACAGATTATGGCAGAGAGATTAAGAAGCGACAAAAAAATGAAAGTGCTCACCGCGCCAAGAATGGCGGCGCTGCTTATATAAACTATTTTTGCCATGCCAAGATTGTTCACGATGAAAGGAGTGAAATATATGAGATCGAACAAAGTGGTTATCACCCCAAGCAGAATGGCAAAGTTAATGAGCTTTTTCATCTTGAATTTGTCGGCATATCTTCCAAAGAGAAATGACCCGCCCAATGCAGCGGCGCTGCTTATCGCGCTGACGACACCGAAAAACATCTTGTCAAACTTCAGCGTATCAACCGCGTAGTAGAAGAACGGCGTGCCGAAAGACGGACTGAACGTCCAGAAAAACAGGAAGAAAGCGACAAGCCATATGGTTTTCGTTCCGGCGGCTTCCTTTAGAGCGTTCATGCTGGCGCTGAATTGTTCGCGGTGGTCGGTAGATTTATCTTCCGAAATCCATAGCCACACCACGAAAAGAACAAACAAAGGGAAAACGGCGTTGATGGAAAATATGCGCTGAGGCGTCCAATGATCCGCGACCCATCCTCCAGCCAAACCGGTGAAAATGGAAGCTAAATAAACAGCGCCCCACTGTACCGACTGAAATCTCCCGGTAAGACCGTGGGGTTTGCCGGTCTGCACCATCAAACCGTCCGTGACGACATCATTAAATGCGTAAACCGTGGACGAAAGAGTAAAAAGCGCAAGAAGCACTGCGACGGTATAATTTTCAATCCGGCCCAGATACAGCCAAATCAGCGCCGCGCTCAAAGTCGTAAGAACTAAGTACGGCTTGCGCCGGTATCCGCATATTGGAAAGGCGTCCGAAATGATGCCCCATAGAGGCTTTATAACCCAGCCGAGAAGCGTTACCGCTCCGAAATATGCCGACTGCGATGCCGTCATCTTTAAGACGTCTTTCAAAAGGAAGTTTATTGCAATTCCAGGCAAAGATGCCAAACCGTTGGTTGAGAAAAAGTATATCAATCCGAAAACAACCGAAAGCCGAAAGGCAGTTTTCTTATCCAAGACAGCCTCGTAATTAATTGTGAAAGTTCTGGCTTATTCTAAATCAAGAAAACCAATAAAGCAATGGTGAAATTTCGTGCCGCGGGGGTGAATCGAACACCCGACGCCATGCTCTTCCAAAAGAGTTGGACTATATCATCATCCGATTACGGATGCCTGGCGCTTCCCAAACCATATAAATAGTTTATGACTCGGTACTCCCATAAGGGATAGTCTCTACACCTTCCCAGCACCACTTTTTAAAAAGTGGTGCTGGGCTCGGCTCGGGATTATCCCGACACAACATCGGGACTTCCCCCGAATTCACCAGGTTTTCATCTCCGAATTACTTCGGAGCGGCCCAAAGAGTTTAGGCATGCGCTCTACCACTGAGCTACCGCGGCGCTATCGAATTATCTTTAATTTATACTACTAAAAGTTAAATTTTTTACAATAGCGAGTTGGTTTGGTAGAGCAATCTATGATATACTAAAAAATATATGAGGATTTGTAGATTGTGTCATAATAAATTCAAGGACTATCAAAAAAGGGGTAGGAGACGATGCGGATCATGCAACACTAAAATCAGGCGATTTCGGGCTAAGGCCGCCGCGATCAAATACTTGGGAGGAAAATGTACTACATGTGGATGGAGCGGTAATCAAGCCGCGCTTCAATTCCATCATAAAGATTCGAAAGAAAAAGATTTTACTATCGGCAATGTAGCGAATAAAAGTTGGGACTCTATAAAGGCAGAGATGCAAAAATGTATTTTACTGTGCGCAAACTGTCACACCATTAAACATAGTACAAAAAGCGGAGAAAGATTTCTAAAAGAGGCCTTAAGCTATGAGGGAAGGATGCTTGAATTTTAAAATTTTGCTTTGGTAGTAACTACTTTTCTTAACAAACTCCTCTTCCGCACTTGACGTCTTAATCGCGGCGAATGCTTAAGATGCTTGAAATATTCAACCTGAGCAAGACGCCGCTTCGCCTCCGCAAGAGTTTTGTACGTACCAAAGCGCCTTCTTGTCGTTTCGCTTAAAACAACGTATTTACCCTTAACTTTTCGGATCATTACTATAATCATAGCGCATAACAGTTCATATAGTATAATAGGTACTATGCCTCCGGTAAGAAAAAGCAGGTCGCATCTCAAAATTTACGAATCGCGCCTGCATCTTTTCGTAACTCTTGCGGTAATCATCGCTCCGTTTCTTTTCCTTCTGATTTTCTCGCGACTGACCCATATTGCGGCCGGCAAACTGTGGAGCGATATTTCGGTGTCTTTTTTCAGAATCTTTATCGCTTATCTGATTGCGGCCGCGCTCGGCTGGCTGGCAGCAGTGTCATTTTACAAAGGCCGAAGGGCGGCGGTCGCATTGCCGATTTTTGACGTATTGCAAAGCTTCCCGACTTTCGCCGCGCTGCCGCTTGCAACATTTTTTTGGGGCCCCTCAAATTTCACCATCATTTTTTTCTTGGTTATAACTATTATCTGGCCCCTTTTCTTTTCAATCATAGGATCGCTCAAGCTCGTGAGGCGCGACTGGGAGGAGGTGGCCGAAATCGCCAGCCTGCGGGGATGGCGGTACGTACGCCATTTCCTATGGCCGGTAAGCATTACCGGCTTGATCACGGGCTCCATTATCGGATTGGGCGAGGGGTGGGAAGCATTGGTGGCGACGGAGATTATTGTCAACGCGAATGCGGGCCTGGGACGTTTTTTCGGATTTTTCGCAAATAACACAAATATCACCGCTTTCGGCATCCTCGGCTTTCTTGTCCTTATTTTCAGCATCAATAAACTAATCTGGCTTCCGCTCATGGAATGGAGTCATAAAAGAATGGGGGAATAATCATGGACGCAACACTATTACACTATCTTACGGCATGGAAAATACTCGGATACGGCGCCATATTCCTCGGCATGATTTTTGAAGGAGACGCGGTATTATTTACTGCGGCATTTCTTGCGCATCAAGGATTTTTTGATCCGTTAAATATGTTCGTTGTCGTTTTCTGCGGCATTTTGATCGGTGACTCGCTGTGGTATTTGCTGGGGCACTGGCTCAACACTTCATCGGCTTTTTTTACGAAATGGGCTGCGCGCATTGCGGCGCCATTTGATCAGCATTTGCTTAACAGTCCTTTTCGCACCATTTTCATTTCAAAATTCACGTACGGCTTCCATCATGCCATTTTGGTACGTGCCGGATCATTGGGTCTTCCATGGAAAAATATACTGGAAACCGATATCCCGGCATCGCTCCTTTGGATCACCATTGTCGGGGGACTGGGATACGCTTCAGGCGCGGCTTTTGTATTAATTAAGCATTATCTTCGCTTTGCCGAACTCGGATTACTGGCGGCGTTAATTATCTTCATCGCCGCATATTATCTTATTGTGAGAAGTACAAAAAAACGACTCTAAATTATGCAGCCCATTATTTCGCTTCACAATATCTCAAAGCATTTCGAAGAAGACCGCGGGAAACGCCTTACGGCCCTCCAGAATATAGACATGGAGATTTTTCCGGGAGAATTTTTCGTAATACTCGGCCCTTCCGGCTCCGGTAAATCAACGCTGTTGAGAATTATGAGCGGCCTTGAAAAAAACTACGAGGGCATCCTGGCCCTGGGTGACGGCATCGAATCTTCAGATACAAGTTTCGTATTCCAGCAATTCGCCTTACTGCCGTGGCTAACGGTTGCCGAAAACGTCGAGCTGCAACTTCTTGCCGGTAATATCCGAAAAGAAACGCGCAGAAATATGGCGATGCGGGAGCTTAAAATATTGGGATTGGAAAAATTCGCCGATGCTTATCCGAAAGAACTGTCCGGCGGCATGCGCCAGCGCGTCGGTCTTGCCCGCGCCCTCGCAGCTCAGCCGAAAATCATCTTCATGGACGAACCGTTCTCCGAAGTAGATTCCTTCACCGCCGAAGAACTGCGTAAAGAAGTTCTAAACATATGGGGCGAGAAAAAGATTACTATTATCATGGTTACGCACCTCATTGAAGAAGCCCTGCAGTTGTCGGATCGTATAGCGGTACTGACGCCGCGGCCGGGTAAAATAGAAAAAATCATTACGAATAACCTTCCTCGTCCGCGTGAAAAGAGATCACAGGACTTATACCGTCTTAAGGACGAATTGTATAAACATATAAAACCATGAGATCAATCGCCGAGAAAAAAGACGCGATCCTTGAAGTAAACAATCTCGCAGTGCGTTTTGACGACGAAACAATTCTCCAGGATATTTCCTTTTCATTAAACCGGGGCGAGGCCGCGGCGCTGATCGGCCCTAACGGCGCCGGGAAAACCGTGCTCTTCAGAGCGCTGCTCGGGCTCATACCGCATGAAGGCGAGATCCGCTGGCGTGAAGGCGTAAGGATCGGATATGTGCCTCAAAAATTTTTCGTGGAACGTTCCGCTCCCATTACTGTCGAAGAATTTTTTATGCTTAAATCTCCGCATTTCTGGTTTCCGTCAGCGGAATTCGAGAATCATCTTAACCACGAATTGAATCTTGTCGGCCTTACGGACGAAATTCTCAAAAAACCGGTAGGTGAGCTATCGGGAGGACAAATGCAGCGTATGCTCATCGCTTGGGCGATGCTTAATCACCCCGACGTATTATTGCTGGACGAACCTACGTCCGGAATAGACGTCGGTGGAGAAAAAACAATATACAATCTGGTACACCGTCTGCAGGACGAACGAAATATCGCCGTGCTTCTGGTTTCACACGATCTCAATGTCGTATACCGCCACGCGCAACAAGTGCTTTGCATAAATAAACATCTCGTGTGCTCCGGGGCGCCTCAGGAAGTATTGAATCCGCAAGAACTGTCGAAGCTGTACGGCGAGGGAACATTCTATCACCATTTGGATCAATAACAATGGATACGCCTCTCATACAATCTTTTCTTATCGCGCTGGCCGTCGGAATATCCTCCGGCGCGGTCGGCGCATTCATCATTCTGAAACGCATGGCGCTGGTGGGAGACGCGCTTTCGCACGTAGCCCTGCCGGGTATAGCCCTCGCGCTTATTTATTCCGTTGATCCGTTTTGGGGCCTATTGGCTTCCCTTTTGGCCGCCGCAGTGCTGGTATGGCTGCTTGAAAGCAGGGCAAAATTGCCGTCGGAAGCGCTGGTAGGCATCCTGTTCACGGCAAGCTTGGCGATCGGAATTCTTGCCATACCGAATACCGAATTGGTAGAATCGCTGTTCGGTGAATTTCCGGCATTCGGCCCACTAACCCTCGCGCTGTTTCTTATTACGGCGGCAGCACTTACATTTATTACCTTCTGCCTTACAAAACGATTCCTTTTCACCGTGATTTCGCCGGAACTGGCGCAGGTGCATGGCACCGGAAAAAAATATGAACTCATACTTTTCGTAATCTTTGCAGCAACGGTAGCGCTCGGCATTAAGCTTGTCGGCGCGCTTCTGATGGGGGCGCTGACCATTATCCCCGCCTCCATCGCTAAAAACACGACCAAAAGCATGAAATTATACATGCCGCTGGCTGCGGTCTTCGGCGGTGCGATTTCGGTCGCCGGCATATTCATCTCAAACAGATTTGAATTTCTGCCCGGCCCGACGATCGTTCTCTTGGGAGTAGCGCTTTTCTTCTTATCGCTTTTTTTCGTAAAAAGATAAGCTGCGTCCCCGCGAGGAATCGAACCTCGATCTACTCCTTAGAAGGGAGCCGTTCTATCCGTTGAACTACGGGGACATTTTACTTTTTAATAAAAATATTATATAATTTTTCCAATTCTTTAACAAGGTAACGGGAGGGATGAGTGATCCTTCTGAGATATCTTACGGGCTGCGAACATCCTCCGGGCAAGCTTTGCGAACTGGAGCGGTACTGCCTTGTTCTCGGCATAACGTTGCTCGTTTTTCTGCTTGAAATCGCAGGCGGATATTTAACGAACAGCTTGGCGCTTCTTTCCGATGCATTCCATGCCTTGACGGATACGATTGAGCTGCTGACCGTCATAGCGGTTGAATATCTTGTCACCAGGAAATCATTCGGCGATCGAATCAGGGCGTACGGCGGAATTATAAGTTCGCTTCTGCTGGGACTGACGGGCTTGTTCATTTTTTACGAAGCCGTGCAGAGATATTTCCGGCCGATGGACATACTCACGTTCTGGATGCTTGTCATAGCCGTAATCGGACTGGCGGGAAACCTGGCCGCGATGATCATACTCCGCCAGAGCGATGAAACTCATATCACCCAGACGAGCGCCGTTTACCACATCATTTCCGATACGCTCTCTTCACTGATGGTAATCTTTGCGGGAACGGTCATACATTTCACAGGCGCCGTAATCTTCGACCCGATAGTTTCAAGCTTCGTAAGCATATTCATCCTCTGGCGCTGCCTCAAACTTTTTCGTACATCATTTACGACGTTAAAAACCCCTTCCTGAACGGAGGGGTTTATAATAAGATTACATAAGGCGGGCTGTCGTATAACGGTAGTATGCATGCTTTGGGAGCATGCGGTCTGGGTTCAATTCCCAGCAGCCCGACAAAAACAAAAACTGCCCCGAAAAATCGGGACAGCTGATGAAAATCACTTTGAAATTCCTTTCTGAATGACGGTTACTGCGCGTTCTTTGCTTAAATACGCACGCGCGACCCTCAAAAGATCCGCCGGCGTAACGCTACGCAAAGCCGAAAACAGGATTTCACGCGCCTTCTGTCCTTGTCCGTGCATCATTTCGGCATTTCCTGCGGAAGATACGCCGTCGGATATCGTTTCCGTGTCCAAATCAAATCCGGTAGTCATGGCTTTTACCGCGGCGGAAAGCTCCTCATCCGAAATCTGCGCGTTCGCAACCTTATCAAGCTCTTCCTTTAGAATCTTTTCGGCAAGCGCAATGTTGCGTTCATCATTCGTGGCAATATATACGGTCAAATACGAGGCGGCCTTGTAAGCGCGCAGAAACGCTCCTTGCGAATAAGATATTCCCGCCTTTCCGCGCGACTCCTGATTTATCCGCAAATGCAACAGCTTTGCAATAACGTACATCGCGGCGCGATCACGATCTGCATTCGGGGCGTAAGGTTCCGGGCCGCGCAACGCGATAATGATGTTGCTGCTCGGCTTGGCCATTTCAAAAGACAGTTGCATTGGTACGCTCGGAGCGTCGGCAACCGACAACTGCGATGTCTCAACCGGACAGGGTTTGTCCTTCAAAAGGCGTCCGGCCCATGAACGAACTTCGTCAACCGAGAATTTTCCTCCGATTACAACCGCTGTTCGTCTCGGACATAAATACTCATTGGCTGCTCCCCTGACGTAATCGGTCGAAATGCTCTCAACGTCCTGAACCGAAATGCGGCCGTTGTAGGGATGATTGGGTAAAATTTTTTGCCGCGCCATATCCATCGCGCGCGTGAAAGGATCGTCCTGATCCGCTGCGATTTCCCGGATCAAACGCGTCTTTTCGCTGTTCAAAGCCGCTTCCGTAAAAAGCGGGCTGGAAAGCACTTCCTCCATCAATTTCCGGGCCTCTTCCTCGCGCTCGGACGGGACCATAATCGTAAACGAAAAATAGTCCGATGAGCTTTTGGAGGAAAAAGATCCGCCCCAACCCTCCACCAGATTGAAAAGGCCGTCCTTACTCCTCTCAAACATCCGCGCGGTGATAACCCTGAGAGCCGGGGGCAGGACATGCCTGCCTGCGCCCAAATCAATAAATACGCTCATGAGAAGGTACTGTGCCCCTTCGTCCTGCCGCCAAAGCAGTCGCGCGCCGTTAGGAAGCTCCTGGCGCTTGAACTGCGAAACGGCTCTCGAAGAGTCGCCCGCCTGTTCCGTTGAGGCGTTTTTGTCCTTCTTCGGCCTGAAAAGCACTTTTATTTTTCGATCCGCAAGAAGATAGTTCAGGGCCACCTTACGAATATCCTCAATGGTCACGCGCTCATACCGCAAAAGATAATCCTCTATTCCCGAAATCGTTCCGAAAGAAGTGCGGTAGTCGCCGATGAAAAAGGCATCACTCAATATATTTTCCTTCTGCCTCAAAAAATCCATGCGGTACTGAAGTTTAACCCTATCAAGCTCCGTCTGGCTGACGCCGTTAAGCCGCACTTTGGAAATTTCGTCCTCAATGCCGACAATGCTCTTGTCCAAAGCGTCAGGATTTCCAGAGCCGACGATTTCAAACAAACCGTCATCAACCGCAGTCCATGAATACGCACCGACTTCGACCTCCGCACCGTTAACTATGAATCTCTGGTAGAACCGCGATGACTTGCCGTCGCCGAGAATAGACGCCAAAAGATCCAGCGCCGGCGCATCGGGATGGTTGAAAGAAACTCCGCGATAGGCAATGCCGAAATATGCCTGGGCATCATTTGTTTCTTCTTCAACCACGCGCTCGCGAACCTGCGGCGGCTCCACGGGAGTAATAACCGGCGCGTACGGCCCTTCAGGAATTGTTCCGAATTTTTGCTCAAGCTTGGGAAGAAGGGCGGCAGAAGAAAAATCTCCCACCACGACAAGAAGCATGTGCGCCGGAACATAGCGTTCCTTCAAATAGGCCACCACTTCATCTTTGGTAACCTTATCCGCCAGATGCGTTTCGCCGACAATGGAACGTCCGTAAGGATGGACCTGAAAGGCCTCGCGCATAAGGCGGTTCCACAGCTTCCTCTCCGGCTCGCTCTCGCCCAACGCGGCTTCGTTAAGAACGGCATTTCTCTCATTCTGAAAATACTCATCGGAGAATTCGCGCTTGCGGATATTTCCGGCGAACGCATCAAGGGCCTCATCCAAGTACTCGCTTGAGGTCTTAATGTAATAACCGACCCGGTCGGAGCCGGTAAACGCATTGGCGCTGGCGCCGGTTTTATGCGACCATCTCACATAATCTGCGAGAAGGTGTTCCGTAAAATGGGACAAACCGCTTCCGGTTTTATTGCCTTCGCAACATACCCCGGCCCGCACCATTAGATAAAATACCACCGTTTTTACGCGATGCTGTTCTTTGAGAACAACCGTAAGGCCGTTTGATAAGCGGGTTTCCCGAATCCGGCCGTCCGAAGCTCCAAACGACGAAGAAGATGACAAAATCAGCGCCAAAACCGCAACGAACAATACGTAAATCTTCCGTTTCAACATTATTCGCTTCCCTATTCTTGTGTAAAAGAATGATTATGCTGAAAAGAGTAAAACAGAAAGGGGCTTAAATTGCAATGCGAAGCCGGAACGATTAAAATAACTTAAACAATTGGGGGGTCGTCTAACGGTAGGACACATCCCTTTGGAGGATGGTATCGGGGTTCGAATCCCTGCCCCCCAGCACTTCGTCGCTTCCGCTCCTCAGTGCTTTCGGCTGCTAGAAATAAATGCGACGATGTCCTTGAGTGAACACGAAGGGCAACATTAATAAAAAAAGGCGATTATAAAAATTGAGCTTCCCGAGAAGTTTTACGATGAGAGACGCGATTCCATGAATATATGACCTAAAAATATGGCTATCTGGATTCCCCTATCTTTAATTGCGGCAATGCTTTGGGCGCTGGACAATATTTTAGACAAGCATCTTTTGACCGACAAATTAAAAAATGCTTACTCCTACAATATATTAACGAATCTGAATGATGTCCTGCCGGTTATCGTAATTCCCGTTTTCGCGCCAATTCATTACGACCCGGTTTACTTACTGTTTTGTTCCTTATTCTCGCTTTTGTTCGGGATGCTGACCGTCGTTTCGCTTGTGTACTATAACAAGGCGATGATCAAAGAAGAGGCCTCCCGGGTCGCCGCTTTTGAATGGACTTCCCCGATTTTTGTGGCAATTCTATCCTTCCTTTTATTTAGAGAAATGTTGTCGCTCCGTGGCTATCTGGGCATATTATTGATTGTTGTCG
>CAZVKF010000019.1:0-2505 GCA_964627585.1 uncultured Candidatus Saccharibacteria bacterium
AGCGGCGCTTCTTCTTACAATTTATCTCGCAAATCGTCCCCCGAAAATAATAAAAGTCGCGGAGAAAGTAATCCCGGGTAAAAAATCCATCGCCGCGGCCGCAAAAATATGAGTAAAATAATAAAATCTCTGATAACCGTTTTTCTGTCAATAACTATTTTTATTGTTTTCCAAAATGCGCGCGCGCAGAGTTTACCGATTTTTCTCGCAAGCTGGAAGGCATACAATTTCATCCCGCCGGGATTCATCGGTAAAGCATTACCCTTGGCGGAAGGAACGCCGGTTGAAGTCGCCTTTGAGATAATACAAAACGGCAAAATCGTGGATATTTCAAAAAATGACGTTAAATTATTCGCTAATAACAAGAAAAAGGCCGAGGGTTTCGGCGTGCGGCGGTTCAGATTCGTCACCGACGGATCGCGGGCGTACGAAATAAAGATTAATGTTCTGGATTCGCGGGGCGACATTCAGTTTGAACATCGTTTTGTCATTCCCGCAGCGTCTCCGGAAATAGCCGTCAGTTATTCTTATCCGAGAAACACGATAAAGGCGGGAGTAAACGTTTTTCAGATCATTCCGTATTTTTTCAACATCAGCCGCATCAACGATCTTCGCTTCTCGTGGGCGGTGAACGGCGCCGCACCCGAAGCAACCGATAAAAATCCCGACCAGCTCGAAATTGCCGTTCCCAATGACTATCCCAAAAATGCCGCGATTACAATATCCGCTGCGGCGCAAAATAATTTACGCGAATTGGAAGTGGCGAACCAAACCGTTACAATGACAGTAAAATAACCATGTCCAAAAATTCGATACTGTTAATATTTATTTCCGCCGCATTTATCGTATTTTTAAGTCCGGCGTTCGCACAATACAAACTTCAAGTCGGCATCCCGGGACCGGGAACCTTGCAGCCGGGCGAAGACGTAAACAGCATATCCGTTTATATTCGAAGCTTATATCTTTTCGCCCTTGCTATCGTAGGCATAACCGCACTCGGTGTAATCGTAGTCGGAGCCATTGAATACACTATATCAGCCGGTTTTGCGTCGCGAAGACAAGATGCCATAGACCGCATTACCCAGGCGGTTTTTGGCCTCGTGCTTCTTTTTGCGGCATATCTTATTCTATACACCATTAATCCGGGTCTTGTAACCCTCCGTGAACCCAATATAGAGGCCGTTTCAGTGCCGAACGCCGGAGGCACGCAAGGTGGCGGCGGGGGCGGCGTCACGACACCCGATCTTACCAACAGCAGGCCAGCCGGAACGGTTTCTCTAATAACCTACGACCAGAACGGCAATGTGGCGGGACGTGCAACCATCGGCGGCGACAACCTTTCCACGGACGCGCTACTTCAAATATGCCAAAACAGAATTGCCGGGTCGTCACTACCAGCAGGATATCAATCCACCTGCCAAATCAACGGCCCCGCAGCATCGCAAACACAACCGCCGTCACCGCAAAATCCTCCCCAACAGACAACGCCGCCGCCGCCACAGCAGACCTCAGTCACATGCACCTTCGTACGCGGTGGCCAGGCCTTCAGCCGTACCTGCAACAACACCGCGAACAACTGCACCGCGAGCGTAAGCGGCATCCCGGGAGCGACAAATGTAGAGTGTAAATAATCTTATGAGAAACACCTCCGCAATCATCATCGGTATCGTGGGCGTAATAATTGTTGCCGTAGGATTATATTTTGGCTGGAATTTCATACGAAATACGTTCTTTGCTCCCGAGGAACAACCGACGCAACCGGCACCTGCTTCAAACCTGCAACCCGTTTCCGAATCCTCGGTACTCGCCTACTGGTTTAACGGCAACTATATCTATTACGTGAACTATGACGGCCAAGTACTCCGCCGCGCAACATCGGGAAGTGATCAGGAACAAGTGATAAGCCAAGCCATAATTTCATCGGCTTCATCCGTCTTACCATCCCCCGACGGCACGATGGCCATAATCGGCTTCGGCAACCCGCAAAATCCCCAATTCAGCATCTTCTATACCGCGACCAGCACCTGGCAACCGCTGGCCCGAGAGATCAGGGCCGTCGCGTGGTCCCCCGACGGCACGCAACTGGCCTATTTGGAAGAACGTACCGACGCCGCGGCGCTCGTCACTAGCCGCATCGACGGCACACAGCAGAAAAAAATACTGGATTTGCACATACTTGATGCGGAAATAAATTGGGTCGCGGAAAAAGAAATATTGATTCTTGAGAAACCGTCCGTCGCGCTTAGCGGCTCAATCTGGCTTGTCGACACCGATAAAGGCGGCATGGAACAAGTAGCGTCAGGAAACGGTCTTACCTTTACCGCCTCGGATAAAGGAGGTCTGTTATTTTTAAAAGCCGGTCAGCGACATATGATCGAATTCACGACCGCCGACGCGAAACGGACGGTCACGACCCTGCCGTTCGTCACGCTGCCGGAGAAATGCGCGGTGAACATTACATCTATCTACTGCGCGCTGCCGCAAAATCCCGTCGAAAATCCGGAT